>JAFTDR010000204.1 GCA_017454105.1 Desulfovibrionaceae bacterium
TGCTTATGCTCGCCGTAACGCACGCAACGTAGAGATAATTTCTTATCCCGGTCTTCGGCTAAAACAACAGACTCGACCCTGACATTGCATATATTTCGAGGCTGAATTACGCGGCCTACTCGCTTACTACGACATAATGCTACTTTGCCACGGCTCCATAGCACTATACCGCCCGAGGCTTCGCACATGAACATTACTGCCATGCACGCTCGGTTTGTTTCTAATTAGGCGGCTCACCTAACTAGGAGGTTGTTGCAACCACATGAGACATACGCCCTCGTGGCGCACTTTTCGTATTATTCTAAAAAATAAATCAAATACACCTAAAATATATTTAAGTAAAATTGATTATAGTTCTAAAGTTAAACGATTAACCATATTGAATTAAAGATAAAATACGTTATAATAAAAAAACTAAATACATCTATCCATAAACTTAACAAATCTATTAAATACAAAAGTGATGATTAACTTTTTATCTAACAACATGGTTCACGAATTAAACACACCTTACTATATTGAAAAATAAACACCAATAAAGACATTAATTCATATACTCTTTATATTATCCGCTTAAAATATGAAGAAATTTAAATGATTATGACCTGCTGTGTATGTTACGACATGATATATCTGGAACCACGAAGGTCGCCACTTCCACGTCTTTCATGACGATGTGAAGACAAGCTACACGCGTAGTGCAGCTCAAAGAAAGCCTTGATCAGCAGTTGGGGCATATGCTACGAAAAAATGCCTGTCTTGATGGCTTTGCAAATTTTTAGAGCTTACGATAAAAGAACACATCCAGCGCAAGGGCAAAAAGGAAGAACGCTACGTATTGAAACAAGAAGAAATCCAAAAAATTATGGATACAAAAAATTATGGATTGGACAGTTTTTTCTGTATTGTCTCAAAGTGTGAGAGCGATAGTTTTACAGCACTTGGAACCTATCGGGGGGCATGACAACATCGAAAAATTCCTCCGCTCAATACAGTGGGAAATGGATGTGGGTACATTCAAAGGACGTCTTGTCTCGCAAAATTCATCTGCTTTTTTTGGCAGGTATCTTACTGAATCGTTTGCTTTAAGCAAGAGACCGGTAACAAACGCAACGTCACAGTCCCAGGTAGTATTGATCAGCTAGAGATGATTGAGTGCGCGAGGTCAGCGCAAGGTTGCTACCGTCGCCGATACGCATTAACTGCCAATAGGCTTCACAGAAGTTGAGCTTGATTAGGAAGGTGGCTCACTGAATTGTAGGTACGCAATGATGAAGAGTCTACGATTGGAATTAAGAGAGGCAATACGCTTACGTACCCTATCAAAAGGAACGTACGCTTAAGAGATGTTAGGTTCAGTAGACTAAGGACTGAAAAGTCCAAAGAGACTCCTGTCAGAGGCTCGAACAGAAGAGTACTCGTAGCGAAGCTTCGATGAGCCGGCGTTCCCCCGTCATGGTGTGGGGCGGAACTCACATTGCTACCGTAAACCCGGGCGGATACCCCAAGACCTATAGTTCTGGCAAAAGACGGTCTTTTTTAGTAGCCTGTACCCTGTACTGTGTGTCTTGAAATCAACCAATGTAATCACGAAGTATCCGCTCACGGGGTACGGTGGAATCGCGCCTATCAGACGATTTTACGCTATTTCTCAGACGGTAGAAGTGAACTTTGCTGACGCTGGTACGATTCGTTGAGGTGTAAAGCCAGCATAGTACCGTTGCCCTGTGAGCGGATACATCACGAAAGTCTAACCAGCCAAAGATTGCCAGACGTATTTTACGCGGGAGGCTCTTATATTGTAGTCAAGTAGCTTCAAAAACTTGCCAACCGTTACTACGATCACGATTTGGAAAGCCTCGAAATTGCATTGGGAAACAGATCTCTCTGCAAGTATGCGACTGTTCGCGCAGGAGTCCATTTGCGAGTGCATACAGCGCAAAAGCTTTAGCCGTTTTGCGCGAAAGACTTTTTTGGCCCAAGTCTATCCAACGGAAGAGACAGAAGAATATTCCTGACTCGCACATTGGCAGCCACAAATCTTGCATGCAACTCGAAAAGTGACCTAAAAACGACTCACCCGCTTGCTTTTCTGCCGGAAGATTGAAAATTGGAAACAAAAAAAGCCCCCACACCGTGCGATGAGGGGGCGCGCAAAAAAAATCACAGATCCAGCAAGGCGTATGCACCCATAAGGAAAGGCAATCAAGCCAAAGCGGTATACAAAACCGCGTACAGATTTTCCTAGGCAGTCCAAGGGAAACGCTCGCAATTGGCAACTCAAGCAAAATATAAGACGTGCAAATCGCGGGGAATACATGGTACCACCTGAAAACTGTTTTTTTTGCTATACTCGGCGTCGCAATAATTCTTCCCATGCCGACCAATTAAGGGTGATCGTCTTTGGCTCTTGTGGGAAAAACATTATGCGACCGGGTACACGCTTCATTGCGAAGAAACATCCTCCTTGTGCAAACTGCGTGCATTCTTTCGGAAAGAGACATTGGGGGATCTGGTGAGGAGCGCAGTCTTTGGCATGTTTCTGGGCAATGCGCATTACATTGATCGAGCCTGGCTGCATTTGAGAAAAAAAGTTACTAACGTTGCGCTTCGAGCCCGCATGATTCTGCATGGCATGCAGAGATGTATGAGGCTCCTTTCGATTTGATTCCCCGTATCTAATGCGCCGGCAAAACCAAATCATCCGGCAGCATTCCTCTGTATCCCTCTATATCTCTGGGGTGAGTATTCTAGACGCGCGAATTGTCACCCCATGCCGGAAGCCGCAGATTCCTTGCACTCATTAAAAAAAAACACAAGAGGGGCTGCTATTTTCCGCGCAAAAACAGTGCGAGCCCGCAAGCCGAGCGCAAAAAAAAAGCCTTGTACGGCTCATCCTGACTCAATGCAGCAAATTCCGGCTTTTCTCGCTCAAAGTGATGGGTTTTCGCTCAAACTCAGAGTCAAAAAATCCTTGTACGGCCGACTTGACTTTTTTGCATGCGTACAACAAGACAGCAGAGGCAGTCTCTGTGCATCGCGAGATACCCACGAAGGCGGAAAATAACTCGCTCGCCATTCCCGCATTCAGCAAGCGTTACTCTGTGCGCCCAAGAAAGTAAGACGTTCTCTCAAAGAAAAAGCAAGCCAATATCGCCGAGTGCCAAGGCCAGGAGGAAAAAGCTGTGGACAGCAAAGCTATGCGCAAGCGACTCTTTCGCTTGGCCCGACCCATTTTTTTTGAAACACTGCTCCTCATGTCGCTCGGCATGATCGATGTTTTTATGCTCAGCCAGATTTCCGATGCGAGCGTTGCAGCGGTCGGTCTTGTCAATCAAATCCTCAACATGATTTTTCTCGTCTTTATCGTCGGGGCAACAGGCTCGCTTGTTGTCTGCTCCCAATATCTGGGCGCAAAACGGCCAGGCGACTTTCTTGTGGCAGCGCGCGTCTCAATGCTTTTGAACGCCGCAATCGGCCTTATCGTAAGTCTCCTGCTCTTCTTTGGGGCGCAGACGATCCTTGAAATTATGGACGCAAAAGCGGATCTGCTTGAGAATGCGACAAACTACTGTGAAATCGTGGGCGGCTTTGCCTTCCTGGTTGCTCTTACCTTTGCCGCGACAAGCATTCTGCGTGCGCGGGAAATGGCCCAGTACCCGATGTATGTCTCGCTCATCACAAATATCGTCAATATCATCGGAAATTATCTTCTTATTTTCGGGCACATGGGCTTTCCTGCGCTCGCTGTCGAAGGAGCCGCATGGGCCACAGTTGTGAGCCGCCTTGCAGGACTCATTCTTCTGCTCTTCTTTCTCGCTAAACGGGGACTTCGTGTGGAGGAAAATGGAGCAGCACACGCTGCAAAAAAGCTCTGCGCCGATGCATTAACAAAACTTCTTCAGATTCTGCGCATCGGCATCCCAGGCGCAGGTGAGATGTTTTCCTACGCGTCATCCCAGGTTGTTATCACCTATTTCATCAATATGCTGGGAACCGATGCGCTCGCAGCGCGAACCTACATGATGAACATTGTTATCTGCACCTTCATCTTCGCGATATCAATCGCGCAGGCCGCATCGGTAAGCTGCGGGCATCTTGTGGGAAAACACAGCTTTGCTGCGGCAAAAGCGCTCGGCAGTTTCGCAATCAACAGGGCTCTCCTCATTTCTGGCGCACTTTCCCTCCTTCTTGCCCTGCTAGCCCCCCTCTTTATGCCAGTAATGACAGAGAATCAGCACATCCTCTCCCTCTGCCTGACACTTTTTTGGATCGACATCCTCCTGGAACTTGGGCGGGCGGTCAACATTCTCACCGGGCGCCTCCTCTCAGCGGTTGGCGATCCCCTCTTCCCCCTCAAGGTCAGCATTATCGTCGTCTGGTCTGTCGCAACGCTCGGAGGCTATATTGCGGGTATCACTCTTGGTTTTGGTCTTATCGGCATGTGGACACTCTTTCTTATTGACGAGTGCCTCCGCGCAAGCATTCAGTGGCACTACTGGAGAACAGGGCGCTGGATGAACAAAAGCATCTGCTGATGCAAAAAACACGTGTACAGGTGCGCAATGTGGGGTGTACAGAGCGCAATCCGCCAAAGATTTTTTTGAGCCTAACGCGCAATGTAAAAAAAATCCCCCGCTAAAGCGGGGAACAACTTGGCTCTTGCACCCCTTCAAGTATATTTGGGCCAGAAATAAACTTGCCGCCTAAAACTGGCTCCTGATCGCAAAAATGGCAATTCGGTGGGCAAGTTTGCACAATCAGGCAGCCCTCTCTATCTCATAAGCGCAAGTCGCGAGAGAGGACTCTTCTTGGCTGCCATCCGATAGACGTCATACGACTGAGTGAAACCTTCCATCCCAACATCTATATGTAGCGGTGGAGGATAGTCTCTAACGCTTTTGTCGCATTTCCTACTTTGATACAAATTGCCACGTGAAACTCATAGACCGCTTTAGCGAAGTATGCGGACGTACGTTGCGGAATCAGCCTTCTTTGAGGCGCAGAAAGCCAGACGCAAGGCGCGTGGGTCCAAGCCTCGGGAATGAAATATCTCACTTGAGCAGATTCTCATATGCGAGAAACTAAATCGAGTGAGTTAAAACAACCGCTTACGAGAACTGCGCTTATCTGGATCCCTTCGTAGCTTTTTTAAGCGGAGACATAAAGCCAGGATTCATCACCAACAAAGATCCCGTAATCCCTACTTGATACCTTACTCTAGACCGTGGAGGCACACGGCGCACAATCGAGCGGGCGTAAAGACAGAAACGAAAGCAAGCATGAAATTCGACAAGGCCCTCTGGAGGCCGAGGAATAAAAAAGCCCTCCAGCGAGCTTTATGTCAGTAGCTCTGTGCTAAGTAGAACGACTGAAAAGCCTAGTTCTTTGTGGATCGAGAGTTTGAGTGATAGTATGCCAATCCGTACACGCGGAAAATTTCCTTACCGCGATCGTACTCCTCTGGGAATGACCAGCGATTGTTGCGTTGTCGAACTTTTGTATTGAACGCTCATGACAACGCCCACTCAATATCATCTGGTGTAGGCTCGCGAGTCTGAGAGGCTAACACGGCAACCATCTTGATAGGCTCCCGCAGTTTAAAGAGGTCCCATGTTCTATCGTGGGAAATGGTGCTGATCTGCCTAGCTGACATCTGGGCTATGTGAGAGGCCGTCCTTGCGACAATATCGACCTCCTCTTGCGAAAAAGATGAGATGTCAGGCGCGGAAAGACTCACGTACTCTGTCCGGTGGCAGTCGCACACACGAGATTGACGTTCAACAATTAAGCCGCGCCTCATGAGATCCTGTAGAGTTGGCAAAAGATGCTGTGCCACCGGTCCTTCTGGAAATTTTAGATACGTCTCCCCAGTGAGGGTATGACCGTACTTAATGTACATTTCGCGCTCCGAGAACCAAAGTATTTTGTTGAGCTTCGTTTTTCCGAGTCGCGAGGGATCCAGGAAGTCTATGATGTAGTGGACAAGCTGTGTAAACTTTTCGACATCAAACACGCTTGTCTGTTCTGACAGTGAGGGAATAGCAGACATGTCTTTGTCTCCGCAACAAGTAGTTCAAGAGGTACTATAAATCGTGCCATCCTTTGATGGACAATGTCGCTTAAGGCAGCCTACCGACTTTCACCGTTTTTGGCAAAAAATCCCGCGTGTACGGATTAATAGTATATCGGTCAAGCTCGAAAGTCCCAAAGAACCAGGCTTTTTCAGTTGCTCAGGGCATTCTTGCTTTCTTTTTGCAGTCACTGACTCCAGAGGCAGATGAAGGTCCGCGTCACGAGAAGTTCAGTGTCCACTGTTGAACGATAGTATTGTAATCCGTACACGTGGAAAAAATCTAGCCGCTATCTACGGCAACATTTGTGTTGTACGCTACGCGTTCAGTGAGCCGAAGGAGCATGGGTAAGCTATGGCGTGTAGGATCGTGTAGGCAGTCTGACATCAGGATTTCTAACACATACACAGCCCACCGTGCGAGTTTCGAGCTGCCCATTACATGGGCGAGGAGTTCTACGCAGTCGTCCTTGTGACAGAGCGGCGCACATTCGCGACCCTTTGCTGGGAGTCGCGAGAGGCCGAAGAGCCGGGGGTGTTCCTCGGTGAAACACTTCACATGCCGAGAAAGGCCAAGGAATCGGGCGAGTCGCAGACTCCTCCAACAAACACAAAGGCTAGTGCCCTGGCGATAAGACTGAAGGTCGCAAGGGAGTGGCCGAGGCCGAGCTACGCGCTGGGCTAGTCGGCGTGCCAATAGAAACAAAAAATCCCCCATGGGCCAATGCTCTTGAGAGATTTTTTGTTTTTGTTGAAAATCTCTGTTACAGGTAAATCGACTGACAAATTCACCAAATTTTGCTTGCAATGCCAGCAAAAAACACGATACTCTAACACTATGATTAAAAAATGTCACAGCGAATAACGTGAATTTGTCTCAAACCCAAGGAGCCTAGCAATGACACCGGTAGACGCCGCGAATAACGTGTTGGGCCAATTCTGGGATCTGACCTTACCTGTGGACCCAATTGCAATTGCGGGAAAGATGGGAATTACGGTGTATTACTCGGATGATCTCGGTGATTTGTCTGGGTTTTACGATGAGGAAGAAAAAGAGATTCTGGTCCACCCGCACGAGTCCTCCCAGCACCAGCGCTTTTCGATAGCCCATGAGCTAGGGCATTCCGTCTTGGGACATGGAACGAGTACACGAAAGAGACATGCGCCTTCAGACTTTAAGGAAAGGTCAGCGAATATTTTTGCAGAATCCCTGCTAATGCCTGCAATCGCTGTGAGTACGCTTGTTGAGCAGCGTAAAATGACGTTTGATGAGCTATGTAGGGCGTTTGATGTGTCTGAACAAGCGATGGGTATCAGATTAACGGAGCTTGGACTTGCATAAGTAAACCAAGAAAAAGCGGAAATGCGCTGCAGACTGAGTCTAATACTGGCTTCTCTAAGTCCGTGTTGTAAAAATATTGTGGGGCCCCTACGCTCAAAGGACAGGAGAGCGTATACGATACACATGTACTTTGCGAATACAAAGATGGAGGAGATACTCCTACATCGTTACGATAATTGTGGGCAAAAGATACACACGTATTTCGGTAAACCAGTACTAGCAAGCAAAAGACCGTTACGTCAGAATGGTTGAGGATAGCCTTGGCAGGAGCTTAGAGATGAATTGAGCAGAGTGGTACTATGTAGATCTATGTGGGATTGCTCTGGTAGCAATCAAGAGGGCTTCTACGGAGGCCCTTTTTTATTGCGCGTATCCACTTGAAGCCTTCGCGTTGCTTGGAGAGATATCCGTCTGGTCGCCTCGCAAACCATACGCACGTTTCGAGCTGCTTAAGGGATTGCGAACAGAGTGACAAGCCCTTACACGAGGCCATGCGGGGATAGAGCGTGCATAACACGGACATATGGTAGACGATGAGAGACTCTGTGCTGAAGGGCGCGCAAGGTTAAATTTTGGGCACAAAAAAACTCCCCCGCACTCGCGAGAGAGTCAAAAAGTGCGGAAAAAGGAGGCAAAGTGTACAGAGAGGATAACGACGACGCTGAGAGGCGCGGCAAGCAACTCGAAGAAAAGATTTTAGAGCTATGTTGCGGCCATACGTATCAGGCGGTGTCGATAGCATTACCTAGGCTGAGCTATCATCGTAGCTCTGCGGCTCTTGATGAGAATTGGGAGAAAGAACTTTCTCCTCGCGCAAAGCCGTAATTGCAAGGTTACTCGTAGCGTCTTGGACCTGCGTCGTGATGTCCAACACTAAGGCAATCAGGGCGCCCAGCTTCATTTGTTCTGGTTTATACTGCGGCCAGAAAAAAAAACTTGCCACTTGGATTTGGCTACACAAGAATCAGTGCTAACTCCAGTTCGCAAAAAAGTCAGTTTGTTTCAGGCTAGAGTATACAAAAAAACTGACAGTGTACAGCGCGCTGTGCCAAACATTGTCAGCCAAAAGCCCACACGCAGCCATCTGTGCGCTATCTTGGGCGGATGGCGTGCATAAGAGCGGGAAAGAGGACACCAAGGCCAAGAGCTATGCTGTGTGATGGAAGAGGAAGGGTATCAGGAAGAAAGAGGAGAATTGCCGTAGCAAGGACAGCTCCGAGCAGGGAGCGCATGAGGCGGGAACTTTCTGTGAGTATGCGGGCTACATCACCTAAAACAACATCACAGAAGATGAAAGGGAGGGCTGAAAGGAAGAAGGCGCAGAGAATCGCCCCTGAGACACTTGTCACTGGCAAAAGGCAGAGTACACCAAAAGTGGCCGCAAGCGACAGGGCAATAATCTCCATCCAGGCGACTACGCGTTCAAAAATCCCAAGGCAGCGGGAAGAAAGCGTGCCGACTAACGATCCCATAGCCAGGGCCGCAAGAAGTGGAGGGGTAGAAAAAAGAGCGAGGGGGCTTCCGTGCAAAACAAGTTCGCGCGAAAGCGGCCACACGCACGCACTAAAGAGCCCCACAAGAAGGCATCCGGTCGGGGGTTCCCCCGCCACGCGTCCTCGTGAGGCACACGAAGCTGCCAGAAAAAAAAGAGTCAGGCAGTCATAGCAGGTAAAAAGAAAGGCATTCATAGCTCTATTTGGCGTAACCAACAGCCCGCCGCTCTCTGATGATTGTAACCCGAATCTGTCCAGGATAGGTCATCTTGTCCTCAATCTGCTTTGTTATATCCTTGCAGAGCAGATAGGCTGAATCGTCATCGATATGATCCGGATTGACAAGCACACGAAGTTCTCTCCCGGCCTGTATGGCATAGGCTTTGACAACACCCTCAAAGGATGTCGCAATATCCTCCAGATCCTGCAGGCGTTTTACATAATTTTCCAGGAGTTCTTTCCGCGCCCCTGGTCGGGCCCCTGAGAGGGAATCTCCGGCCTGAACAAGGACAGCGAGCGCAGTCGACGGCGCCTGATCCTCGTGGTGGGCGGCAATGGCATGCACTATTTCCTGATTTTCATTATATTTGCGGGCTAGATCCGCGCCGATTAAAGCATGCGGACCCTCAACTTCGTGATCAACAGCTTTGCCTATATCATGCAAAAGCCCCGCACGCTTGGCTCGCTTGACATCCATGCCAAGCTCGGCGGCCATCATGCCGCAAAGCGCCGAGACCTCAAGAGAGTGCTGAAGAACATTCTGTGTAAAGGATGTTCTGTAGCGCAATTGGCCCAAAAGTTTGATCAGCTCTGGGTGAATTCCGTGAACGCCCGCATCAAACGTCGCTTGCTCCCCAAGCTCGCGGACATGGGCATCCATCTCGCGCTCGCATTTCTGAACAATGTCCTCAATGCGCGCCGGATGGATTCTGCCGTCCTGAATGAGCCGCTCAAGAGCCATTTTGGCGATCTGCCTGCGCAGGGGACTAAAAGCGGAGAGAATCACTGTCTCAGGTGTATCGTCAATAATCAGATCAACGCCTGTCGCAGCCTCGATTGCGCGGATATTTCGGCCCTCGCGTCCAATAATGCGTCCCTTCATATCCTCACTTGGTAGGGAAACCGCAGTCACTGTCTGCTCGTTCACATAGTCGCCGGCATAGCGCTGCATGACAGTACAGAGGATATTCTTCGCTTTTC
This sequence comes from Desulfovibrionaceae bacterium, assembly GCA_017454105.1. Classification (GTDB taxonomy): domain Bacteria; phylum Desulfobacterota; class Desulfovibrionia; order Desulfovibrionales; family Desulfovibrionaceae; genus Desulfovibrio. The sequence goes on from JAFTDR010000204.1 coordinate 10,109, forward strand.
TATCCGCTGTCTCAAGAGCCTCGGTCTCAATCTGCCGGATCATGCGGGCTGACTCATGCCGAGTCTTGGCTTCTACCTCTTTGATAATACGCTCACGCGCCTCATCTCGAGTTAGACCCGCAATCTCTGTCAGTCGAACCTCTTCCTCCTCAATGCGCGCCTTTAAATCCGCCTCAGCCTCGCCAAGCTGACGCTCTTTCAGCGCCAGGTCCTTTTCAAGACGAAGAAGATCGCCTTCTTTTTCCGTAGATTTTTCTTGCCGTTCTTCAAGGCGTTCGCCGAGTTCATCAAGTTTTCTCTCGCGGTTCTTTACTTCGCGTTCCCGTTCCCTAAACTCGTTCTCCAGTTCTTTTTTCTGATTGTATAAATCGTCCTGACCCTGCAGCAAAATTTCCTTTTTCTGTGCTTGGGCTTCTTTTCTCGCCTCTTCGACAATGCGTTTTGCGAGCAGCTCGGCATCACCAAGCCTGCGCGTTGTCACCGTGCGCTGGGCGATAAAACCACCCACTGCAGCAAGTATTGCTACAACAAAAAGAGTGAAATAATACAGAAAGCTCATTTCTGCCCACCAACTACGTCGCGTGGGAGCTCTACGGGTATGAACAGCAACTGCTACGGGAGATAAAAAATTGGTCGCTTTGCGATGGGTTGTACGAATTCCCCGGGAGCGCCGTGTCTGTCTGCGGTTCAGAACCTGGTTAACCAGGTCGGAAACCATATACCTTTATCAGGCTTCCTGCGGAGCAGGCATGCACACAAAAGGCAGGGACAGTCTCCTTATAAAGAAAGAAACTTGTCAGGTCAGCACCGAGACAAGGATCACATGCGTCCCAGGGAAATTTTTTATTCAGATTTTTCTATCTTCTCAAGAAGCGAAGCCATACCGCTTTCCAGGGCTTCTATCTTGTTTTTAGCCTGCAGTAAGTCGTCTGCCAGCCCGAGGGCAAGGAAGGTCAGTATGACCGTTTCCTTACTCTGCCCCCCAGCGGACCTTTGCTTTTGTTCAGTATATCGGTCCTCTACCAGCTGAGCAGCCTGACGGGCACGTTCGAGATTGACTCCTGACTTAAACCGTATGTCGACACCAAGAACTTTCAGGACCGAGGAGTTTGTAGTCATACAGTACTCTGTTGGTTTTTACTGTCAAAATCCTGAATTTTTTGGAGAAGCGAATTGATCTGTCCGAGTGCCTTCATACGTACCGCTTTTTCCTTGGCAAGTGCATCCGTCAGACTCTGTGTCTTTTCTTCTAGAGCAGTTATCGTTTCTTTCAGGGATTCCAGCTCTATTCGAAGGCCTTCGTTCTCAGCCCGCAGTGTTTGGACGTTCTGGAGAAGGTTCGTCACCTGTGTATCAAGCTGCTCTAAAATTTTCATAGCGTCAATAGTACCACTGTGACCATCACTTGGCAAGCAGGAAACGGCTCCTGCCCAAAAATCATATGGGCAAAACCGCCTCGGTGATTCTCCAGGATGCCTGGCTTAGCCGCCTGAAGTTTTTCGTTCCGGGGCCTCCATAAAAACTCTTTGATCCGTAAAGTAGCCTATTCACAAAAAAATTCAAGGTCCCGCTGCTCGAAAGTGCGCAGGAGACAAAAAAGAATAGGCGTAGGCCTTGGTATCTCTCGAAAAAAAAATCGGGCAAATAAAAAGAGAGGTGCAAGCCATGGGGCAAAAGGTCTGCTTAGGCTCTCGCTCGATCGTTTGTACCAATCAATGCAAAACTGTGCAAGGCTCCATGCGGGACAAACTTATTCCTTCGGAGAATCTTCCTGACTCTTCACTGGCTCGCTCATCGAGACCACAGTCTTGCGGAGTCTTTCGGCAAAAACCTTCTGCTTGCCACGGGCAACGGCAAGGCTTCCGGCCGGCACATCCCGGGTGATCGTTGATCCAGCGCCAATTAGAGCGCCCTCGCCGATTGTCACAGGCGCGACAAGAGCCGTATTGCTGCCGATAAAGGCCGTATCTCCGATCACTGTTTTATGTTTGTTCACACCGTCGTAATTGCAGGTGATCGTTCCTGCGCCGATATTGGTCCCTGCGCCAATCTCCGCATCCCCCAGATAGGTCAGGTGATTGGCTTTCGCGCCAAAGCCTAAGCGCGCTTTTTTTAACTCAACGAAATTGCCGACATGCGACTGTTCGCAAAGCTCAGCGCCCGGACGAAGTCTCGCGTATGGCCCAACAAGGGCTTTGCGGCCAACATGCGCGCAATCTAAATGCGAGAACTCATGGATACGGGCATTGGACTCTATGACCGAATCGCGGATCACACAGTGAGACGACACACGCGCACCCGCACAGATGCGGCTTTTCCCATACACTTCGCAGGGGCCTGTTATTTCAGCGCCCGGCTCAATCTCTACGAAAGGCCCAATGCGCACAAGGTCAGGGGCGTGCATGACAACACCAGAGTCTATGAGCTGGTCGACAATCTGCGCGCGCTTGTACTCCTCCATCATGCTAAGTTCCCGAGGGGTGTTTACGCCAAGAAGGTTCGTGTCGCGGCCAAGGACTATGCCGTCCACACGATAGCCAGCAGCTAAAGCAAGAGCGACTAAATCCGTTATATAGAATTCACGCGAAAGCGCATTGCGCTCAATTTTGGGCACAAGAGAGAGGGCGAGATCGTACGATATGACATAGAGACCGACATTGATTTCCCCGCTCGGAGGCCCCATGGTCTCTGTGTCGTAATTTTTCGCCTCAACTATTCCAGTGACCTTGCCCTCGCGCCGTATGACCCTGCCGTAGGCTTTAGGATCAGACAACTCGGCTGTGGCAAAAGCGAGATCGAAGTCTCCGGCCTTATCTAAAAAAGACGAGAGAATATCCGTGCGTATAAGCGGGGCATCGCCGTTCACAACAAGGATTCTGTCAAACTTTGAGAGTGCTGGAAGCGCGCAGCGCAGGGCGTCGCCTGTGCCCGCAAGTTCCTCCTGCAGCACATACTTTTTGTCGGGGAAGGCTGCGCGGACCATCTCTGCGTGCGCACCGATGACTGTCCACACCGTGTCACCGAAAAGCGGTGTCAAAGCCTGATAGACATAGGCAAGCATGGGACACTCAAGCAGTGTCTGCAAAACCTTCGGCTTCTCCGAATGCATGCGCGTCCCTTTTCCTGCCGCTAACACAAGGGCAGCGTTTTTCGACATGGCTCCTCCCACGAGAATCTCAAAAAGACAGGAAACGGGAAGGCCCCGTCTCCTGTCTTTTCCTTATCGTATCAAAGTCTATGTATACGCGCAACGGCACATACGAGGGGACTGCACTCAAAGCTCATCAGGCGTCCGTCTTCGTATCGCCTGTCTTCTCAAATTTCCCAGTCTTTGAAAAGACGAGACCATCGCCTGCGACGCTCACAAGAACATTCTCGCCATCGCGGATCTCCCCAGAAACGAGCTTGCGCGCAAGCGGAGTCTCGATTTCCTGCTGCAAGTAGCGGCGCAAGGGCCGCGCGCCATAGATCGGATCATAGGCCTCTTGGGCGACAAAATCCTTCGCTTTGTCGTCAAGCTCCACACTGATCTGCCGATCCTTAAGACGGGCACGCAGGCGCTTCATCTGCAAATCGACAATGCGGCCAACCTGCTCGCGCTTAAGCGGCAAAAAGAGGACTGTTTCATCGATACGGTTCAAAAACTCCGGTCTAAAATGCGCGCGCAGGGCGTCAAAGACATGCTCCCGCGCCCCCTCCTTAAGTGATCCGTCCTTGGCTATGCCCTCAAGCAGGTAGGAGGAGCCGATGTTTGAGGTCATAATCACGATACAGTTGCGGAAATCGACGGTCTTGCCCTGATTGTCGGTTAAGCGCCCATCGTCTAGAAGCTGGAGGAGGGTGTTAAAGACATCGGGATGGGCCTTTTCGATTTCATCAAACAGGACGACTGAATACGGATGCCGCCTAACAGCCTCTGTCAGCTGACCGCCCTGATCGTAGCCCACATAGCCTGGAGGCGCGCCGATAAGACGCGAGACAGAGTGCTTCTCCATGTACTCGCTCATATCCAGACGAACGATATTGTCCTCAGAATCAAAGAGCGCTTCAGCGAGAGCCTCGGAGAGTTCCGTCTTGCCAACGCCAGTCGGCCCAAGGAAGATGAAGGATCCTGTCGGGCGCGAGGGATCGGAGAGACCGGCGCGGGCTCGCAAAACTGCGTCAGCGACCGCCTTGACCGCCTCGTCCTGACCGACAACGCGCTCATGGAGAACATCGCGCAGCCTAAGAAGCTTTTCTCTCTCAGACTCAAGGAGTCGAGTCACAGGTATGCCCGTCCACTTCGCGACAATGCCCGCGATATCGTCAGGCCGGACCTCCTCGCGCAAAAGGCGCGGCGCGCCGTCTGCTGCTGGCGCTTCGGCCTCAGCCAATTCCTTTTGCAGGGCTGGCAAGCGCGAATAGAGGAGTTCTGATGCGCGGATAAGGTCGGATGCGCGCTTCGCCTGATCGATAGCCAAATGGGTCTTCTCAATCGCAGACTTAAGCTCTTTTACGCGGTCAATTGCGCCTTTCTCTCTGTCCCACTGCGCCTTAAGCTTTGCCTGAAGGCTCCTCTGCTCTTCAAGCTCGCTTTCAAGCTTGCTTAAACGCTCGCGGCTTGCCTCGTCGGTCTCCTTGTTTAAGGCCTCTCTATCGATCTCAAGCTGCATGACCTTGCGGTTTGCCTCGTCTAATTCCGTAGGGAGCGAGTCGATCTCAGTTCGGATCATGGCCCCAGCCTCATCGATCAAGTCAATGGCCTTATCTGGAAGCTGACGGTCTGTTATGTAGCGGTGGGAGAGGATGACCGCGTCCACAAGAGCGGAGTCGCTTATGCGCACCCCATGGTGGACCTCAAAGCGGCCCTTAAGACCTCTCAAAATCGATATGGCGTCCTCGACAGTCGGCTCTTCGACTAAGACAGGCTGGAAGCGCCGCTCAAGAGCGGGATCCTTTTCTAAGTACTTTCTGTACTCATCAATTGTCGTTGCGCCAATGCAGTGGAGTTCACCGCGGGCGAGCATGGGCTTTAACAGATTGCCGGCATCCATTGCGCCTTCGGTTTTCCCAGCGCCAACAATTGTGTGCAGCTCATCGATAAAGAGGATAATCTGGCCCTGGCTTTTCTCAACCTCGTTTAAAACAGCCTTAAGCCTCTCCTCAAACTCGCCTCTGTATTTTGCACCGGCAATAAGCGAGCCCATATCCAGGGCAAAGACTTTATTGTTCTTGAGATTCTCGGGCACATCGCCTTTTGCGATGCGGAAAGCGAGCCCCTCAACTATCGCGGTCTTACCGACACCGGCCTCGCCAATTAGGACGGGATTATTCTTTGTGCGGCGTGAGAGGATGCGGATTACGCGTCTGATCTCGCCATCGCGGCCAATCACAGGATCCATCTTGCCCTTCAGGGCAAAGTCAACCAGATCGCGCGCGTACTTTGTGAGAGCCTCAAAGGTGTCTTCAGGATTTGGACTTGTTATCGTTGCGCCATTTCTCGCCTTTTCCATCACTTGCGTGAAACGGGCGCGGGATATGTTCAGGCTGGTAAACAGGCGCCCCAAGGGGCTTGACTGCTCAACATCCAAGAGGGACGCGAAGAGGACATCGACACTCACAAAGGTGTCGCCCATGCGCTTCGCTTCCTTTTGCGCGCGGCTAAGCACTTGCGCAAGTTCCTGTGTCACCAGTATTTTATCCGGCTCTATGGCCGTTCCTGTAATCTGGGGCTTTTTCTGCAGAAGATCCTGCAGGCCGGCAAGAACGGATTTTGGGGGGATATTGAGCCGCTCAAGCAGGACCGGCACAATCCCCTTCTCCTGCTGGACTAAGGCCAAAGCCAGATGCTCGCAGTCTGTGTTCGTATGCCGCATGCCGCAGGCGATATCGCGCGCCTCCTGCAGGGCCTCTCTTGATTTTTCTGTAAACATCGTAATGTCCATAACAACACACCTCCGCCACAAGCGCGCGCGTTACTGGATGCGCTGCGTCCCTTTGATCTCCTGCACTGTCTCCTCAAGCAGACGAATCCGCTCAAGCAGATCGACGATGATCGTCCCGCCAATCAAAGGTAGTTCAAAATCCTCGCATATGCGCATCATTTTCCGCACGCGATAAATATCTGTATCGGAAAACAAAAGATTGTTTTCGTCGTCAGTCTCAGTCTCAACCCATTCGAGTGAGAGCAAATCGTCAAATTTTTCCCGGCTTATTCCGGTCGCAAGCAGAAATTCTTCCGTCCGTAGCATACAAAACCTCGGTCTTACTTCCTACGCATGCGCCCTGAACGATGATACCTCGGCAAGTTTCCGCCAAAGCGCCTCTTCTTCGCCAGAGACAGCCTGCGGAACTCGAATCATCACCTGCACAAGAATATCTCCCCGCGACCTTGGCGATCCGAGCCCCTTGCCGCGCAGGCGAAACTTCTTCCCAGAGCTTGTTCCAGGCGGGATCGAAAGTTCGACGCTTCCCTCAAGTGTCGGCACAGCGACACGGCAGCCAAAAAGAGCCTCCCAGGGTGCAAGGTGGACGTCGCAGACTAAATTCTCGCCATCTACCCGAAAGCGCTCATGGGGCTTGTAGCGGACTGTGAGGAAAAGATCCCCAGCAATGCCGCTTGTCGAGGGCTCGCCCTGGCCTGAGAGGCGCAGTTTCTTGCCCTCAGCTATGCCTTTCGGAATTGTGATCGAAAGACTCTTTGGCCCCATGGATGTGGACACTGTGACTTGGCGGGAACCGCCTGTCACAACATCTTCAAGGGAGAGAAAAAGTTCCGATTCGATGTCCCGTCCGCGCCGCGACTTCTGTGAAAAACCGGCAAAAGGATCCGGACCAAAAGGACTTCCACCGTGGCCGCCACCGCCAAACAGGGTCTCAAAAAAATCCGAGAAACCAGAGCCGTCAAAGGACCGGCCATTGAAGGTGAAATGGGCTCCCTCAAAACCGGGCTCGCCCTGGAACGCCTGGCCGTGCTGCCAGTTCGGACCAAGTTGATCGTAGAGTTTGCGCTTCTGCGGATCCTTCAGAACCTCATAGGCCTCATTGACTTCTTTAAAATTTTCTTCGGCTTTTTTATTATTCGGATTAAGATCCGGATGATATTTTCGCGCTAATTTTTTAAAAGCACGGGTGATTTCTTCATCGGTTGCTTTGCGATCAACACCAAGCAATTTATAGTAATCTTTATAGGTTGTTGACATTGTCCCCCCGACTGTCCCGAATACACGATTATCTGGACCAATTCGTTTTGTACTCTGTTCTGCACTATAAGATAAGACCGCCCTACGATCTGTCAAGAGAGAAAAAGGCAAAAAAAAGGCCTGTACGCATACAGGCCAGAAAAACTAGACGACGCCGTGTTCGCCAGGCTTCTCGTAGTGTTCCTCCTCTTGAGATTTCTCGTATTCTTCCTCGCTGCCCAAGAAAAGGAGCAGGGAGGAGGAGATGAAGATCGAAGAGAAGGTGCCGATACACACGCCAATCAGCATGGTTAAGGCAAAGGAGTGGATCACACCGCCGCCAAGGAAGAAGAGGGCCAAGGCTGCGGCAATTGTCGTCGCACTTGTCACAAGGGTGCGCGAGAGGGTCTGATTCACGCTTTTATTAATGATCCGCGCAAGAGACTCTTCTTTCTTTTTGCGCAAATGCTCGCGTAATCTGTCATAAATAATAATCGTATCATTGAGCGAGTAGCCGATAATTGTGAGAAGCGCTGCGATAACATTCAAATCAATATCCATATTTGCAAGAGACAAAAATCCCGTCGTTATCACAACATCATGAATAAGGGCGAGAATGGCGCCTAAAGCAAAATGGAGGCGCAGAAAATAGCAGGTCGCGATTGTGATAAGAAGCGCCATAAGCACAAGCCAGCCCATAGACAGACTAACCAGGCTTGAGACCGCGTACATGCATCCCCAGAGGATCGCGGCCATAAGCGCCGCTGTGAGCCAGCGGTGTTCAAAACGGCCGGATATGTAGACGGCAATCAATAATATCGCGTAGTAGAGGGCGCTTAAGGCCTTGTTTGTCAAATCGCTGCCAACCTTTGGCCCGACCACTTCCATGCGCTCAATGCGCGAGGGATTGTCGGGAAAAGCGGAGGCAAGACGCTCAAGGACAAGAGAGCGCAGATCGCTTGAGGATCCGTCCTCTTGCTTGGCAAAACGCAAAAGGTAGACCCGGTCCGCCTCGCCGAAACGCTGTGTGCTTGTTCCTGGAAGGCCCGGGATATCGAGGCTTTTTTTGAGCGCCTCATCCGAAACACCGCGATCAAAGCGGACCTGAACGATAACACCGCCTGCGAAGTCGATGCCAAGGCGGAAGCCGTTCCCAAAAAGGCAAGAGAAAAGACCCACAAGCAGCATACAGACCGATGCCGCATAGGCGAGGCGCCTTTTCCCTATAAAATCAATGGACGTCTGTTTTAAGAGAACAAGAGGCATGGGCAGATTCCTGTGTCACAAAATGATGGAGGCGCAACCTAAAAAAAAGAGGGATGAGCGCACAAAGAAGCCTATATGCTGATTCCGCGCGCACCGGCGTTGCGGGCCCAGCATTCGAAAAGAGCGCGGGAGACGAAGATTGCGGTGAACATGGAGGCTATGATGCCCAAGGAGAGAGTCACAGCAAAGCCCCGGACAGGCCCTGTTCCGAACTGGTAGAGGATCACAGCTGTGATGATCGTTGTGAGATTCGAGTCCGTGATTGTGATCGCGGCCCTGTCAAAACCGGCCCGGACAGCCGCGAAGGGCGAAAAACCAGCCCTCAGTTCCTCGCGTATGCGCTCATAAATAAGAACATTCGCATCCACACTCATGCCTATGGTCAGAACAATACCGGCTATGCCAGGCAAGGTCAAAGTCGCGCCAAATGCGCCCATGCCGGCTAAAAGAATAAGCAGGGTAAAACAGAGCATGCCGTCAGCGATAAGCCCGCTTGCGCCGTAGTAGATGGCCATAAAGCCAAGAACAAGCGCGGCGCCGACAAGTGAGGCTGAGATACCGCTATCAATGGACTCCTTGCCAAGCGATGGCCCAACTGTGCGCTCCTCAAGCACCGTGACTGGCGCTGGCAGCGATCCTGCGCGCAAGACGATCGCAAGATCCTGGGCCTCCTCTGTTGTGAAGCTCCCTGAAATGCTCGCCCTGCCACCACCTATGCGCTCGCGGATGACAGGCGCGGAATATATTTTGTCGTCCAGGACAATGGCCATGCGCCGGCCCACGTTTTCACCGGTCACTTTTTCAAAGATGCGTCCGCCCCGGCTGTTGAAGGTCAGGGAGACATAGGCCTGGTTCATCTGATCAAAGGCAGGCCGCGCGTCCTCGACATCCTCGCCACTCAACATGGCGTCCTTCTCTATCGCAAGCTTGCGATCCCCCATCTCCCCTTTTTCCTGGTAGGGAAGAGCGATCACACCCGCAGGAAGAACGGTCTTCTCAAGATCCACATCCTCGCGCACAAGATGAAACTCAAGGTGTGCCGTCTGCCCGATAATCTGCACGGCCCTCTTCGGATCCGAGACGCCTGGCAGCTGAATCTGTATTCTATTGCCCGCTTGCTTGCGTATGTCCGGCTCGGCCACACCGAACTGGTCAATACGGTTGCGTATGGTCTTTAAAGCCTGCTCAAGGGCCATTGATTCGAGCCGTTCAACTTCCTGATCAGTAAAGCGCACTGTGCAGCGCACTTGCCCGTTTTCAGCCCGAACAAAGGAGTCAGGGGTTAGCTGCGGATAGTGCTTGTCCAGAAGCTGTCTTACTTTTTCCTCATGCTCCGCTCGTGTCAGAATAAAGTCTAGCACAGTCCCGCCTATGACCCGCGGCCGAAGGACCGCAAAACGCTCTTCCTGGGCCTGTCTGCGCAGATCCTGGCCTAAAATTGCGAGCGTGTTGCTCACAGCCTTCGCAACATCGACCCCAAGGGTCAGATGAATGCCGCCCCGCAGATCAAGTCCAAGATTGACGCGGCTCGAGGGTAGGATAGCCGAAAGACTCGATTCCCCGCCAAGAAAGGTCGGCAGGGCATAGACCAATGACACAAGAAAAACCAGCACGGCAATGGCCAGACGCCAACGCACACCCATCATGCACCTCAAGGGGGGAATTATTTCTTTTCAGTCGGTTCGCTGTCCGAACCGCTCTCTGCGTCTTGCTTCTCAAGACGTACCTCTTTTTTCTCTTTTTTGTCTTTCTTCTCTTTTTTATCCTTCTTATCCTTTTTTTCGACAACGCCGCCTACAGCTGAGCGCGAAAGACGCAGCTTCGCATCACCGCATTCAAGGAGGATCTCCTCTTTGTCGATTTCCAGGATTTTGCCAAGCAAGCCGCTGTGGGTGATGATCGCATCCCCCCTCCCAAGGCTCTCAAGCATCTCGCGGTGCGCCTTAGCCCTTTTCTGCTGCGGCCGAATCAAAAGAAACCAGAAAATGATGAACATGAGAATAAAAGGCATAAAGCTCGCGAGCATGCTCATGCCGTCGCCAGCAGGGGCGCCGGGCTGGGGGCCCATCGCATACGCTATTTGTGCAAACATAGATTTCCTCCAAGGGGGGTGGTACAAAAAGGGGCCGATTAATAGCCCGATCCGCTCAAAATTGTCGACGTTTCCTTCTTGGCCGCCTTGCGCGCAGCCCCAGGGTTGACCCAGGCAAGAAGGATCTGGCTCATATCCCAGGCAAGCGAGCGGACAATCAAGCCTGCCGGATCGTCGGGATTGCGCTCCTTCACGGCAAAAAGATAAAAATCATGGCTCTGCCTGGCTTCTAACATGCCTCCCTGGGCCATGGACCACAGAAGGACGCCTGAGCGCACATCATATATTTCAAGGGCGATGGACAGCGTGCTTGGCCCAGTTGCGCCCCCGTCAAAATAGTGGTGGATGTATCCGCCAACAGCAAGTTCCGCCCCCTTCGACCGACCAACAGAAATCGCAGTCGAGGGCGTATACGGCGCCCGTGTCTCGACAAACTCAAGTGTGTGGAAAATGCTCTGGGAGAGCATGATATTCCATATCTGGCGTGAGAGAAGGCGGCTAAAGGAGTCTGCGCCATTAATCTGCTGCGTCATACGGAAAGGCAGAAAAACAGCCCGTGGTCTGTGTGTCGCCTGGCCCTGTGGGCGGATGGATATGGCCGGAGGTTGCCTGCGCACATGGTTATCGATCTGAATCTGGAAGGGGGTCGCGAAATCATCCGTAGCTTCGATCGAGATCCGGCTGTTGTCTGGGCTTTTAGAGCAGCCAAGGCTCAAAAGAAGAAGGCAGAAAACGAGAATTCGAAGTGACGGCATAGACGCTCCGGAAAAAATGCGGCTAGATTGTCGAGAAGAAGCGCAGGCTCATCAGGTACACAAGAAGAACAGGAATAAAACCGAGAAAAATCTTGGACCAGGAAAGGGTAAGCACCTGGCGCAGTCCAACGGCCATGCAGGCAAAACTCCACAGTCCCCCGGCGGCAAGGCCAGCTAAGGGCACAATTGACAGTATGGCAGGCGCTATGCTGTAGGCAACAACCTGGAAAATCGCCACAAAGGACGGCACGTCACGAGTTAAGAATTTGAAGACAACAAAGAAGACCGTCGTGAAAAGATAGAGTTTTAAGGTAAAGAAGGCCGTCTGCAAAAGAAGCGTCAGAATTGCGTTCCCCTGAGGCGCAATATAGGAAAAAACAGTGGCGAGCTGCGGATCAACGCTCTCGCCCAAAACCATTCTAAAAACAGAAACCCACCCTATATTGCACAGCGAGACAAAAGCGGAGATGATAATGAAAAAGGCTAAAGCGCGGTAGATCTGGGCGTTCGGGGCGATTGTCCGAAAAAAACGCGGTGCTGCGAGCATAATCCCCAAGAGCGTCTGATAAAAGGACATAAGCCAGCCGACCTCACCAGGAGCTTCATCCCAGGGATTGCCGAAATCGAGCGCTCTGCTAAAGCCCGAGACACCCGCAGACTTCCGCCCTGTTTTTCTGCCGCCCTCATCGCTCTCAGACGATTCCCCCTTGCCTCTCGGCAAGAGGACGATTGCGCCCTTTGGCAGGGGATCGTCCGCGCTCTCTCCACGCACTCCCCCATCTATCTCCTCACGTATCTCCTCATTTGTCCTCTCATTGACCTCTGTCGGCTCCAAGGGCGGTTGCTCTTGTGTCACTCCCGGCTCAACGATCGCAAGCACCCCCTCGCTTGGTGAAAAACGAAAACGGCAGCCGCATTTTGGACAATTGGCTATCACCGTACGCGGAGGCAGATCCTCGCGCGCCACATCCCTCGTAAAGGAGCAATCAGGGCAGGTAATCTTCATGGCGTCTCCGGCTCTCTGGAAAAAACCGACCTACAGAAAGTAAAAGTGTACAGAAAAGAAAGTCTCTTGTCGATACGTAAGCGAAAAGGCCGCAGTGATGCGGCCTTTTCGCATGGTTGCATGTATAGCGCGCCCTCACCGCTCTTGGCGTACAGAGATCCTTCCAGAGAAACGTGAGGGAGATGTTGTGCAACGAACTACTGGGCAATGACGCGGAAATCGTCGCGGCGGTTCTGCTGCCACACGGCTTCGCCGGAACCCTGCACAGCGGGATTTTCCTTACCGAAGCTTATTGTCTCCATCTGGCTCGGATTCACACCAAGAGTGGTCAAGAATTCCTGGGCGGCATGGGCGCGGCGCTCGCCAAGAGCGAGGTTGTATTCCTGGGTTCCGCGCTCATCGCAGTTGCCTTCAATACGCACGCGGATGCTCGGGAAGCGCTTCATAAGCTCAGCCTTATTCTTCAGCACTTCCTTGCCCTCAGGCAGAAGAGAATATTTGTCAAAGGCAAAGTAGACACGGCCGTCAGTAATCTGCTGCACGGCAGCGTTCTTCTCATTGTCTATCCCGTCATCATAGGCAACGGGAGCAGGTTCAGCCTGCTGTTTTTTCGCACAACCAAAACCTGCCGTCAAAGCACAGATAAGCGCTAAAACCAAAGCAAACCGTTTCATATAAGTCCTCCTGAGACCATGTACAGACGGTTCGTAAAACAAGCGCGAACTCTCCGCCAGAAAAAACAAGCTTTTCGCAAAAAAGCCCGCCCCAGCGGGTCCGCTATCAACAATAGTAGCGTTGATTATGACTTTGTCAAGACGCATGCCGAAATATTGCGCAGCTATTTGCCCGATCCGCTAAGGCCCCAGCGCGGAAAGGAAGCCCCTCCGCCTGTCGGAATTTTTTTGGCGTCGCCTCCATGGCGCGTTGTGAGATAAATATTGCGGCCGCCGCCCCGAGACGAGGTGAAGGCGATAAAATAGCTGTCCGCGCAGAAAGAGGGCTGCTCATCGCTGCCCGGCCCAAAACTCACCTGCCGCTCCTCACCTGAGACCATATCCTGAACAAAGATGCGGTTCCCATACGAGGTCATGCGGCTGTAGACAACAAGTGTCCCGTCTGGGGAGATGTTTGGCTCTGTATTGTAGCCCCCATTCATGCTCACCCTGACAACGCCGCCCCCGCCAAGATCCTTCATGAAAATCTGAGGGCCGCCAAGGCGCGAGGAGGTAAAGGCCATCTTTGAGCCTGTGCTGTCAAAGGACGGGGAGACATTGATGCAATTGCCCCCCTCAAGCAGACGCTCTTTTTTAAACGCCCGGTCCAAAAGAAAGATCGCCGGATACTTTCCGTGCGAGAGCGCAACCGCAACCTTATTGCCCGGGGTAAACGCTGGGCCAATCACGACATTGCCTGGGAAGCGGATGCGGCTCACCTTCCCTGATGCGCCATCCCAGACACCTAGGGCATGGGATGTTGGCTCAATATGCGTAAACACGATAAAACGGCCGTCCGGCGACCAGGAGGGCGACATGGCCTTGCCCTTAAGATTGGTTATCTGCCTAAGATTGCGACCGGTCGGCTTGGTCAGCCAGACGTTTGCGCTCATTTTTCCAGACGAGCGGGTGAAGGCAATTGTTGACCTGAAAAAGGCCCCATTGCCGGTTAAAGCCTCAAGAAGATCCGCGCAGAAGCGGTCGGCCACTTCCGGCAGATTGCCTTTTTTTACCCCGCCGTACTCCTTGCCAAAGAGGCTTGAGCCGGAATTGGTCTCAAAGACGCGCATCTCAACGGTTTTTGTTCCGCTGTCGCCTCCAGGCCAGTGCGCTGTAACCAGAAGGTCCGCTCCAGCCAGCTGAAAACGCTTGAAATCGAGTTCAGGCGGCTCGTAGCCGTCCATGAGCGTTCCCCCAAGGACTGCTTTCGGATCGGTTAAGCGCATAAAGGGGAGAAAACTCAAATTGTTTTCTATCAGCTGATTGAGTCCCCGCCCCATGTCCGTCGCCTCGACGCTTTTGCCGCGAAGCGGGGCTGCGAGCGCAAGAGAGACAATATTTTGGCCCGGACCATAGATATCGACGCGCAACGCTGCGTGTGCGGGGGCACAAAGACTTGTCAGACAAAAAAGAGCGACTGCAAAAACCAGAGATTTCATCAAGTATTCAGCGCGGAGCCTTGGCATACGCAAGGAGCGCTGCCTCCTTTGGCTAAGTGTTGCGGTCGCTTACGGATTTTTTTTCGTTGCCGTAAGCGGCACAGAAAATGTCTGCCCTATGCCCTTGGGCGGTGCGGGAACAGTCCTTGCCTGCAGAACGCAGCGCACAAGGGCTGCGTCAATAGCCTCGTCCCCCGAACTCTCTAGAACCTGAACATTCGAGAGGCGCCCCTTGGCATCAACAGACATGCGCACGCGCATGCTGTAGCTTGAACGCTGCGCGTTTTTCGGCAGAACGAGAACGCGATTGAGTGAATTGTGCAGAAGGTCTGTGTATTTCTGAACGCGCAGGTCTGTATTTGAAGAGAGGACAGGAAGCTCGGCCTTTGCCCGCATATCTTTTATATCCCGTTCACTCTCTCCGTACGAATGCAGAGTCTGTTCTTTTTTTGCTGGCTTCTGCTTGGCACTCACGCGTTCTTTGGGCTCACTCTGGGCAATAGGCTGGGGCTTAATCTTCGGCAAAGCCTCGCCGCGCTCTTTGGCAACCGCCTGCGCCTTGGCCCGTGAGCGCTCCTCGTTTGCCGCGGCCTGGGCGCTTGCACGCTCATTTTCTAAGCGGTTCTTCTCCTTAAGCTCTGCGCGCAGCTTTTCGATCTCAGTCAAACTCTCCTTCGATTCCTGCGATCCCGTGCGGAATGTGAGATAGATCGTCAAGGGAGCCTCGTAGCTTGTCCTGCCAAAAGGAGCCGCTTTGCGGATCGCGCTGCATGCGACATTGTCAAAGGCGTCGAGCGACGAGCGTTTAAGAGGCGTGCAGGCGGACACAGCGCCGCTGCCGTCAAGCAGAACCTTGACAAGCACAGTGTGTGTTCCCCGAACTTGAGGTGGCGACCATTTTTGCATGACCTTCTCGATCACCCGCCCCGCATAGCCATTGTCATCGTCAATAGCAATGCCTTGCGTCTGCGCGTATGTCTGTTCAGATAAAAGGCCAAGAATACATGCGAGAAGGAAAACGATAGGTGCGCAGCGCGCTTTGCGACAGTCAAACATAGGCTAGCGCCCCATAAGTTCATTGAGTGAAAAATTGAGTTCAAGATCCGAGTAGGCCGCCGATGGCGGCGGAGGAAAGGCTCCGTTATTGCTCGTGCGCCATATGGCGCTCACAGCAGACTGATCAAATTGGGCGTTGCCGGAGCTACGAGTGATTTTCGCCTCTTGCACCTTGCCCTGCATATCGACTTTCACGTTGATTGCGCAGGAAAGATTCTTCCGCGCAGTCGAGGCATACCCCCAATTGGGCCGAACCGCAAGCATAACCTGACCGCGGTAGACATCGGCGAGCCCTCCGCCTCCAGGCCCCCGGCCGCTCCCGCCACCACCGCCGCGCTTGCCCCCGGCCTCGCGCTTAGCCTGCGCTAAAGCCTGCTCGACGGCATTGCCGGTCTCGCCCTGCTCAAGGCGCGATGAGGCGTCTCGTCGCGCCTGTTTTAAGGCCGCAGCTACGGGATCGTCGGAGGATGAGTCGCGTTTGGTCTTTTTGTTTTCTTTGGGCTTGTCTTTGGTTTTTTCTTTCTGTTTTTCTTGGGTTTTTTCTTTCGGCTTGTCTTTCACTTTTTCTTTGGCGTCTTCTTTTTCTTTAGGCTTCTCTTTCTCTTTGGGCTTTTCTTTCACTTTTTCTTTCAGGAGAGGCTTGTCTGTATCCTTCGGCTTCGGCTTCGGTTTTTCCTTGACTTTTTCTTTTTCTTTGGGCTTGGGTTTTTCCTTCAGAGGCTCAACGTCCTTTTTTTCAGCCTGCTCCTCCGGAACAACTGCGGCTCGCGCCGGCTCCTTTAGCTTTGTCTCCCGCACTTCTTCCTGTTTGGGCGCTGCCACTTCCTTCCTTTTTGCCGGCGGCTGCGGCGCAAGTTCCCCAGATCCCGGTTCCCCCACATGCCCAAGAATATTCGAGGGGCTTTTGTTTCCGCCTATGTCGCCCTCGACAAGGCTGATCATAACTGCCTGCGGCTCAAGGCGGAGGGGGGGAGACGTCGGCCAGAACCAGAGTATGAGGAAAAAAAGAAGGTGCAGGCAAAGCGAGAGCAAAAAGGAATGCCATTGCATGCGAAGAACCTGTTCCTACGGCCCCTTGGCGGGCTCGGTGTCTTGAGCATCTGCCATGATGCCCATTTTTTCAATTCCAACAGCCTTGATGCGCCCAATAACCGCGACAACTATGCCGTAGGGAACATCCTTGTCGGCCTTAAGAAAAAGTGTCCTATCCTTCTCCTTGACAAGGCGCCGCAGATAGTCCTCAAGCGAATCGAGATTGCCTACCTGATATTCCTCAAGAGAGAGGCTTCCGTCCCTCCCTATAGTGAGTGTCATGTGGTCGCTTTCTGTCGGAAGGACCTCTGCCTGCTTGGCTTGCGGCAAATCGACATCCAGGCCCTGGCTCATCATAGGTGTTGCGACCATGAAGATGATAAGCAAAACAAGCATGACATCAACAAAGGGAGTCACATTGATCTCTGATACAAAACGCCCACCTGCCATATCAGAGCTCCGTTGCGCCGGTTTTCTGGACTGTTCTGTGGGCATTGAGTTCGCGCTGAACGCGGTTTAAGAAATACCCGGCAAAATTCACAAGCAGGGTATCGATCTGGGAGAGCTTGCCCATAAAGAGGTTGAAGCCAACAGTTGCGGGAATTGCGACACCAAGACCTATGGCTGTCGCAACCAGTGCCTCGGAAATACCGGGAGCGACTGTGGCAAGCGAGGCACTCTTAAGCAGGCCTATCGCGTGGAAGGAGTGCATGATGCCCCAGACTGTGCCGAAAAGACCGATAAAGGGGGCCGTATTTGATGTTGTCGCCAGATAGGAGAGAGAGTTCTCAAGCCGCGCAACTTCGCTTGCGACCCCTTGTCGTAAGGCCCGCCGCACATTGTCGACAACAACATCCGATGAATTGCCCATTTCCTTTGAGCGGTTGAATTCAAGCACACCCTGGTGCGCCACATAGTACAGAGGAGAACTTGGATCGGCGCCGATCGACTGCACTGCGTCTCTCAGAGAACCAGACCTGTCAAAACGTTCAATGCCGGCCAAAGACTTGCGGTAGGCAGCCCCGAGCGAAAAAAACTTCGCGATCATCAGTCCCCAGCTCCCAATCGACATGCACAGAAGAATGCCAAGAACAATCTTGGACAGGAGCCCGGCCTGGCTGATCACCTGAAAAAAACTAAATTCCATACAACGCTCCGTACGCACAAAACAGCATGGCAGACTCCTACACGCTCCGAAGCAGAGGAACCACGATGGGATCGCGGTCTAAGACGCGCCGAAAGAAGCGGCGGACCGCCGAACGGATATTCTCCGCAAGCTGGGCGCTCTGCGCTCCTCCGAGCAGCTCCACTTCCTCAAGAACAATGCATTTCGCGTCCTCAAGAACGTAGTTGTACTCCTGCTCGAAAACAAAACCCCGCGAGATAATCTCAGGTCCCTCGAGAATGCTGCCTGTCTCCTGGTCATAAATGATAACGACAATCACAAGCCCCTCGTCGCCAAGTATGCGGCGCTCGCGAAGGACTGTTTCCTCCACATCCCCGACTCCCTTGCCGTCCACAAGCGTGTACTCAAACGGAATTCTCTCCTCAAGGTGAAATCCCTCGAAACTCACAGAATGCTCATCTGGGAAGAGGGTCAGCGGACAGCCGTCCTCAAGGATAATCACGTTTTTCCTGTCAAGACCATTCTGGCAGGCAAGCTCGGCGTGCTTGACAAGGTGTCTGTATTCACCGTGTATCGGCACAAAAAGCTTTGGCCTAATTGTGCGCAGAAGGGTAATAAGTTCCTCTTTGTGGGCGTGGCCCGAGGCGTGGATAGCATGGGCGCTCTCATAGATGACTTCAGCCCCAAGATGGTAGAGCGCATTGATGAGCCGGATAATGGCCCGCGTGTTCCCAGGGATCATCCGGGAACTCATAAGGACTGTGTCGCCGCATCGAACCGAAAGCTGCTTGTGCCCGCCAAAAGCCATGCGCGAAAGCGCCGAGAGCGGCTCTCCCTGGGCGCCGGTCACAATTAAGACAAGCTCCGTATCCGGCAGATCGGGAACGCCATTGTGGGCGTTATAATAATTGGGGGGAAATTTCACAAGACCGAGTTCGCGCGCAAGCTCAAGGTTTGTCGCAAGACTCCTGCCGCTCACAACAACGCTCCGCCCGTATTCGAGGGCAAGGTCAAAAACCTCTTGGATGCGCTGGATATGGCTTGAGAAGAGGGTGATAATAATGCGGCCACAGGCCTCGGAAAAGATCCTGCGCAGTGACTCCTTGACCTCCCGCTCACTTAACGAATGGCCCTCGCGCGTCACATTGGTCGAATCAGAGAGCAGAAGCCGCACGCCGGCTTTTGCAAAATCGGATAAAGCCGCCATATCCGTCCCTGTCCCTGAGAGGGGGCGCGCCTCGATCTTGAAATCGCCGCTATGGACAATGCGGCCGACAGGACTTTCAATGCATAGGGCATAGCCCTGGGGAATAGAGTGGCAGACTGGGATGCAGTGAAAGGTCAGGCCCGCAAGCTCACAGGTGTCATAGGGCATAAGAGATGTGAGTTCAGCACAGTCTAAGAGATTGTGATCCTGAAGCTTGTGCCGAACAAGGGCCAGGGTGAAGGGGGAGCCATAAATGCGCACGCCCCTGACCTTCGGCACAATCCAGGGCAGAGCGCCTATGTGATCCTCGTGGCCGTGGGTTAGGATAATGCCCCGCAAGCGGTCGCGCACCCCTTGGACGACCTGAAAATCGGGGATAATGACATCGACACCAACATGCTCGTCAGCGGGAAACATAAGGCCGCAGTCGATCATAACGATCCCTAGGGCTGTCTCCCAAAGCTGACAATTGAGACCGATTTCTCCCAGACCACCGAGTGGCGTTATTCGTACAAATGGTTCTTTGGGCATGTCTTACTCGTATAATATGCCGGGGTGTTCCTCGCCCATTGCTGTGTACAGCTGTGCAAGCGCTGTCAGATAATCGGCGTAGGCGCTGCTTAGAGAAAAACGGGCGGTCGTAAGCTTTGAGGATGTGTCTAGGACATCAAAGCCTGTTCCCACCTGCTCGCGATACCTTGCAAGCGCTGCGCGATAGGCCTCGTCTGCGCTGGCAACACTTGCTTTCGCGGCGGAAATTCGCTTTTTCGCCTCGCGCAGCGCAAGGTATTTCGTCTTCAAATCATAGCCGACTTTGAGCCTAAGCTCATTTTCTTCGTAGCGCATACGCGTCACAAGCTCGCCGGCCTGCTTGTCAGCATAGTAGGTTGTCCCGAACTGGAAGACATCCCACGTTGCCCTCGCCCCGACTTCCCAGCTTGTGTAGCGCGAGCCGTTCTCTCCTTCGCGCTTCAAAAGAGGTGTGTTTCCGGCATTTGTCATATTGTAGTAGGCTTCGATATGCGGGTAATAGCCCGCCTGCACGCTTTTCTGATCCTTTCCGGCTATAGCGACAGATAAAGCCGCCATGCGCAGATCGGGACGGTTACGGTAGGCCCGCTCAAGACAGGTCTCCAGAGAGTCGGCAAAAGGCACGTAGCCTAAGGTTCCTTTGTAGGTGAGATGGGCATTTGCCGAAAGTCCCAAAAGTGTGTTTAGGCGCGCGGACTCCGTATCGCGGCTATGCTCAATCTGCAGAAGCAGACGCTCCGCCTCGCGGAAATCGACCTCAGCCTGCAGGACATCGAGTTTGGGCTTAAGCCCCGCAAGATAATAGCCACGTGTGATTTCAAGCTGATCGCGCAGCCTATCCAGCGCTTCCCTCTGACTTTTGCAGTTCTCCTGAGATCGCAGAAGACTGATAAAACTTGTCTGTACAGATTCTATAACCTGAAGCCTGGAATTTTTCAAAGCGAGAGCATTGCTCTCCTCCTCTAGAGCGGCCTTCTGATAGGCTGCCAAAAGGCGGAAGCCCTGGAAAACCGGCTGCGATACCTCGAAACCAAGAGAATAGGAGCCGAGTTCTGGAGTCTTTGTCGGTGTGGGCTCGCTCTCCCGCTCCTGTTTCATCGCGGTGTACACAATCCCAAGTTTCGGCCCAAACGCCCCGCGCGCGGCTTTGCGTCCCGCAGTGGCCGCGCGGGATGAGGCCGCCTGCGCACCTAATGTCGGATTCGCCTTTAAGGCAAAAAGCACGGCCTCACGCATGCTAAC
Source organism: Desulfovibrionaceae bacterium (assembly GCA_017454105.1). Classification (GTDB taxonomy): domain Bacteria; phylum Desulfobacterota; class Desulfovibrionia; order Desulfovibrionales; family Desulfovibrionaceae; genus Desulfovibrio. Next base: position 30,734 of record JAFTDR010000204.1, read on the forward strand.
CGTGCTTTTAAGCGCAGCCCTTTTGGGTACGCGCTCAGAAGCAAGAAGTGCGACTGGCGAAAGAAGAGACAAAAAAAAGAGCAGCACAATACCATGCGCTCCAAACCATGCCAGAGAGAGTTCGAATTTCATGGCAAAGTGTATGCAATACTTTTAGTTTTTTAGCAACATATCAAAGGTGGTAGTTTGAAAAAAAATAGCCAAAAGCAGAAACGGACAAAGGACAAAAAAGCTGTTGTGTCCGGCGGAAGTCCTGTGATAGACTTTTGTTTGAGAGAAGGAGAATATCATGGAGAACACCATCCCGGCGCGACTTGCCACATCATTTCTTGCGGACATAACAACGCATATGCCTGGCGGACTGGTTGTCTACCATGCCGATGCCGAAGAAAAAATTATCTATGTGAACGAGGGCACCTTACACATCTACGGCTGCGAGACAAAAGAGGCCTTTCTCTCTCTTGTCGGCGGCTCTTTTCGCGGCATGGTCTATCCTGAAGACTTGGAGGTGGTCGAGCAGACGATCAGAATGCAAATCGAGAGCAATACAGACGATCAGGTCTCCTACCGCATACGGCGTGCCGACGGTCAAATGCGCTGGGTGCAGGATTATGGACACTTTGTCGCGACCAAGGAGTACGGTGACCTGTTCTATGTGTTCATCTACGACATAACCGACGTGAAACTCGCAGAAAAGGAAGCGCACAGAGCAGCCGAGGAACTCGCGAACGCGAAGAACCTGAACAAGGCAAAGAACGCCTTTATTTTCAATCTCTCCCACGACATCCGCACGCCGATGAACGCCATTTTAGGCTATATCGATCTGGCAAGACGCCACAAAAACGAAGCGGCCGCAGTCGAGGAGCATCTGGAAAAAGCAAACAGAGCGGGCATTCATATGCTAACCCTCATCGACGAGCTTCTTGAGCTTGCCGAAGTGGACGCAGCCCAGGCGAAACTTAAGCCAAGCGAAAACGTTCTTGCAAAAATCGTCCAGGACGCGGTCATGCTTGTTGAGCCGAAAATGCGCTCAAAGTCCATCACCCAAGTCTCTGACCTTGCAGCGGGCGAAGAGACAGTCATGGTCGACCCAACCTGCCTCCACCGTGTCCTCTCCCACATTCTGTCGAATGCAATCAAATTCACCCCTGATGGCGGCAGAATAACAACGACAATCACACGGGGCGAGATTTCGGAGACAGGCTATGCGCGCTTTGCCGTAAGCATTCAAGACACAGGCATCGGCATGAGCGAAGAATTCCAGAAAAAAGCCTTTGATGCATTTGAGCGCGAAGCGACCTCAACGGAAAGCGGTCATTTCGGCACAGGCATTGGGCTAACTGTTAGCCGGCGCATCGTCGAAATGATGGGCGGCTCAATTGAGGTCTCAAGTGTCAAGGATAAGGGCTCAACCTTTACCATCGCCCTGCCCCTCAAGATTTGCGATAAAAACGTGCAGGAAGAAAAAGCAGAGGTGAGTACGGAAGACGCGCAAGAAAAAACGCAGCGCCGCATTCTTGTCGTCGAAGATATTGAACTCAACCGTATGCTCGCAGAGACTGTTCTCACAGAATCCGGCTTTCTTGTGGACTCGGTCCCTGACGGCTGTGATGCAGTCGACACGGTTCTTGCAAAACCCGCAGGCTACTACGATGCCATTCTTATGGACATCCAGATGCCTATCATGAATGGCTACGAGGCGACCAAGGCCATACGGGCCCAGAGCCGCAAGGATTTAAAAAAGCTGCCCATTATCGCCCTAAGTGCCAACGCAAGGCCTGAAGACACAGAAGCCTCCTACGCAAGCGGTATGAACGCCCATGTGGCCAAACCCTTTGACGTCGAAGGCCTGGTCAACACGCTCTACAAGTACATGCACACAGACGACAGCAAAAAGTCTTGACAAAAAATACGAGTTTCCGTACACTTTGTTTTGGGTCGGATGGCGGAGTCGCTGGGAACCCCGTCAGGTCTGAAAGGAAGCAGCGGTACCAGTTGGCTTCGGGTGTCCGACCTTCAAGAAAACGCGATTTTGCGATCGCGTTTTCTTTTTTTTTGCTCTCTCGGCTCTAATCTGTCAGCGGTATTCCTCTGGGCAGGCGCAGCGCGGGGGGAAATCCCCGCTCAGCACATCCTCTGCGATCCCATTGCCCGGCGAAAGCGAGGGAGCCTTAAGCAGAGTTTCTGAAATAGCCACCATAGCCGGCTCCCACGGAAGAATATCGTAGATCTCTCCTGTGATATCGAGGACTATCTGCTCAATCTCCCCTCCGTCATGCACAAGATAGAGGGCCATGCCCCCGCCCTCGCTTTTGTGGCGGGGACAGGAGCCGCCAAGGACCCACATGTCGCTTAGTCTGAGCGCACCCCGTACAAAATGCGTGTCCGTCACATGGATGCACTCAGAAAGCCTAAGTGAATAGTCGCGCTCCCGCACAAAGTGCAGAAAATCGCCGGAGGCAGACGAGCAGCAGAAAATATCATCCCTAAAGCGAGTGAGCGAGTGTGGGCAGGCGATGCCCGAGGCGGCAATGCGGGCGATTGTTGTCTCATGCTCGCGCGAAAGATAAAAAAGCGTGCCGAGCTTCCATCTAGCCCAGGGCAAGTTTTTTTTCTTGAGTCGCGAAAACGGCTGATGGCTAAAGGCTGAGACAAGAAAACCGTCTGCAAAAGGCAGCATGTCGTTTACATGGATTGCGTCAAGGGGGACGGCCTCGCCCCACTCCTCAATCGGCGAGAGCGCCAGGGGAAAAAGGCTGCCATCAAAGAGGAGGACACGGGAATTGCCCGTATCGGCCACAGCAAAGAGTCCGTCGTCTATGCGGTGTATGCTGTGGGCATAATTTGGGTAGGGGCCGGGTAGGGCCACAAAAGAGAGTCCCTTCCCGTCTATGCGTGTAAGCTGTCTATCGGAAGCAGCCCAGAGGGCCTCTCCGTCATAGCAGACACCGCAGGCGCGCAGGACATTTGCCGGACAAAACCAAAACGGCACTCTTCGCTCAAGGTCAAAGCCGATGAGCGAGACTCGCGTATTCACACAGCTTATGCAGAGACGGCTTGACATACAGACCTCACAAAGACAGGCCGACAACGGATGCGTTGTCAGCCTGTTTTTTTTGTGTCTCACAGTCACGGAACACTCTGGCCGCTTAGGATCCTAAATCAGGCTCCGATGCGTTCGCACACAAGCTGGCCCATTTCCCGGCAGCCAACCTTCTTCTTGCCTTGCTCCATAATGTCCGCCGTGCGGTAGCCGTCCTCAAGTGTCTTGTGAACAGCAGCCTCAATCGCGCTTGCCTCCTCTGGCATGCCAAGTCCAAGCCTAAGCAGAAGAGCAGCCGAAAGAATGGTCGCAAGCGGGTTTGCGCAGTCCTTGCCCGCTATGTCCGGCGCTGAGCCGTGTACCGGCTCAAAGAGCCCAGGACCCTTGTCCGAGAGCGAGGCTGAGGGAAGCATGCCAAGGGAGCCTGTGAGTACAGAGGCCTCATCGGACAGAATGTCGCCAAAAATATTGCCTGTCAGAATGACATCGAACTGCGAGGGATTGCGCACAAGCTGCATGGCGGCATTGTCCACATAGAGATGCTCAAGAGCAACATCGGGATAGGAGGCAGCGACTTCCGTCACAACCTCTCGCCACAGCCGCGAGGTCTCAAGCACATTGCTCTTGTCGACAGATGTGACGCGTTTTCTGCGGACACGGGCCGTCTTAAAGGCGACATGGGCGATGCGGCGAATCTCGTCCTCATCGTAGATCATTGTATTAAAACCAACACGCTTCCCATCCCGCTCAGTAAGCCCGCGCGGCTCGCCAAAATAGATGTCTCCAGTCAGTTCCCGCACAACTATCAAGTCAAGCCCAGCTTCTGCAATGTCAGGTCGAAGGAGACAGGCGTGAGAGAGTTCAGGGAAAAGCGTTGCCGGGCGGAGATTGGCAAAAAGGCCGAGCCCTTTGCGTATGGCGAGAAGCCCGCGCTCAGGTCGAACTTTGGGATCAAGGGCGTCCCATTTCGGCCCACCCACAGCAGCGAGAAAGACGGCGTCCGAGTCTTGGCAAATTTTCAAAGTCTCGTCTGGGAGGGGGACGCCTGTTCTATCAATTGCGTCGCCACCGATGAGCGCTGTCATGCAACGGGCAGTATGCCCGCCTAGGGCTAAAGCGCGCTCAAGAGCGGCCCTGCCCTGGGCTAAAATTTCTGGACCTATGCCGTCACCAGGCAAAAGACAGATCGTTTTTTCCATTGTGCTTCCTCGCGGCCTACTTTCCGCTTCCTAGCCTTTCCTGCACATAGCCGACAAGCCCACCTGCCCGCACAATGCGCTCCATGGACGGGGGCAGTGGGGGACAGGTCACCTGATAGCCTGTTGTGACATTGGTGATTGCGCCGCAATCGGTGTCAACCGACACAGTGTCGCCCTCGCTAAAAGCTGAAACCGCATCGCCTATTTCAAAGAGAGGGAGGCCCATGTTGAAGGCATTTCTATAGAAGATGCGCGCAAACGAGTGCCCTATGACAAGGGGTATGCCTGCGCCAAGAACCGCGAGAGGGGCGTGTTCCCGCGAGGAGCCACAGCCAAAGTTTCTGCCGGCAACAAGAATGTCCCCTTTCTTGACACGCGCAACCCAGTCTGGCTCAATACCCGACATGCAGTGTTTGCCGAGTGTTTCGGGATCCCCTGTCACCAAAAAGCGCGCAGGAATGATGGCATCTGTATCAATGTGTTCCCCAACCGTATGCACAGTTCCCGTGTACAACATGCCTTCCCCCTAGAGAGCGGCCGGACCGGCGACGACACCGGCCACTGCACTTGCTGCCGCAACGAGCGGGCTCGCCAGATAGACTTCGGACGAAAGACTGCCCATGCGGCCTTTGAAATTGCGGTTGCTCGTTGAGACCGCGCGCTCGCCATCTCCGAGTATGCCCATGTGCCCGCCAAGGCAGGGCCCGCAGGTACACGGACCGACAATGCAGCCGGCATCCATGAAAATTTCGATCAGCCCCTCTTTCAGGCTCTCCTTCCAGACAGTGGGCGTCGAGGGAAGAACAATGCAGCGGACTTTGGGATGCACTTTTCTGCCGCGCAGAATCTTGGCCGCATCCCGCATGTCGCTTATACGCCCATTGGTACAGGATCCGATCACAACCTGCTCTATAGGCAAATCTTTGATGGCCGAGACTGGTTGCACATTGCCCGGCAGATGCGGACAGGCGACCAAGGGCTCAAGATTGCTCACATCAAAGTCGACAGTCTTCTCGTACTGGCAGTTAGGATCCGCAGCAAAGGGTTCAGCCGCCCGTCCTCCATGCTCTGCGCAATACTTGGCTGTCTCTGCGTCGCAGGCAAAAAGACCAGCCTTAGCGCCCGCCTCAATGGCCATATTCGCCATTGTAAGACGCCCTTCGACAGGAAGCGCGTCAATGACCGGTCCTCCGAACTCAAGCGCTTTATAGAGAGCGCCGTCAACGCCGATCGTGCCTATGAGCTGCAAGATCAGATCCTTTGCCCGCAGATCCCTTGGAAGGGTCCCCTTGTACTCGACGCGTATCGTCGGCGGCACCTTAAGCCAGGTCTCACCAAGGGCCATAGCGGCCGCAATGTCAGTTGAGCCCATGCCAGTCGCAAAAGCGGAAATTCCGCCGTATGTACAGGTATGGCTGTCTGCGCCAACAACTAGATCCCCTGGACCAACTAAGCCCTGCTCAGGGAGAAGAGTGTGTTCGACACCGCAGTCGCCGCCCTCGTAATAATGGCGTATGCCCTGATCATGCGCAAAGGCCCGGCTGATTAAGACTTGATTTGCCGAATCAATATCTTTTTGCGGGGTGAAATGGTCCATGACCAAGAATATGCGCTCAGGATCAAAGACTTTTGTGGCTCCCATGCCCTTGAAGGACTTGATGGCCAAGGGCCCTGTGATATCGTTCGCCAAAACGGCCGAGACGCGGCAGGAGAGGATCTGTCCGTCCTGCGTAATCTCTTCGTCGGTATGGCGCTGCAAAAGTTTCTGCGCAAGCGTTTTTTGCATGAATGCTCCTTATTCCTGCGGCTGCTCGGCCTCGTGGCTGCTTAGCTGGTGCAGGCGCATGCCTTCGGCCTCGCGCTTAGCCAAGTTGTTTAAGGCATCCACATAGGCTCTCGCGCTCGCGACAAAGATGTCTGGATGATTCCCGCGCCCTATGGCCGAAAAATTCTTTTCACGCACCCTGACTGTGACCTCGCCGAGCGCGTCCGTGCCGCCTGTGATGGCATTGATGGCGTACTGCTCAAGGGCTGGCGCGCGGCCAACGAGATCGCTTATCACGTTAAAGAGCGCGTCAATTGGGCCGCAGCCAAAACCGGCCGCGCTTTTTTCCTCTCCGTCAATATCCATGAGTACTGCGGCAACCGGCGGCACACTCCCGCCATCCGAGCATTGGACGCTCACATGGCGAAGTTTGATGCGGTCGGGTATGCGGTAGATCTCTTGCTGAACAAGAGCCATGAGATCTTCGTCGTGAATATTCTTCTTTCTGTCGGCGAGATCCTTGACTGCGACGAAGAGGGCGTTTAATTCGCTCTCGTCAAAATGATAGCCCAGACTCTCAAACTTCTGGCGGATCGCATTGTGTCCAGAATGCTTGCCGATCACAAGGTGCGTTTCCTTGCGCCCGACAGACTGGGGTGTCATGATTTCATAGGTTTCCCTATGCTTTAACATGCCATCCTGGTGAATGCCGGACTCGTGGGCAAAGGCGTTTGCGCCGACAATGGACTTATTGAGCGGTATGGGCTGACCGATGATCATTGAGAGCAGACGGCAGGAGGGATAGAGCTGCTCGCTCTGTATGCCGTGGGTGAGTCCGTAGATGTCGCGCCTAACTTGAAGCGCCATGACAACTTCCTCAAGCGCCGCATTGCCTGCGCGCTCGCCAATCCCGTTTAAGGTCACCTCAACCTGGCGGACACCCACTTTGAGGGCTGCCAGGCTATTTGCGACAGCTAAGCCCAGATCGTCATGGCAGTGGACACTCCAGACGACTTTCTCGCTGCCAGGGGTGTTCAAAATGACATAGGAGACAAAATCGGCAAACTCTTCGGGCTGCGAATAGCCGACCGTGTCCGGCAAATTGATTGTCGTGGCTCCGGCCGCTATGACCTCACCGACTATGCGCACAACAAAGTCGCGGTCAGAGCGCGAAAAATCCTCACAGGAGAATTCGACATTGCCTGTGTAGGAGCGGGCGCGCGTAACCCCTGCGACGGCCATAGCGACCACTTCGTCTGGCGACTTGCGCAGCTTGTACTGCATATGCAAGGGCGAGGTCGAAATAAAGGTGTGAATGCGCGGATGCTTCGCCTCTTTCACAGCCTCCCAGCACGCATCGATGTCTTTTGCGACACAGCGGGCAAGTCCCGCTATCTGCACATTGTCGCCTGCTTGCCTGGCTATTGCCTGAACCGAGGCAAAATCACCCTGGCTTGAAGCCGGAAAACCGGCTTCTATGCAGTCGACACCCAGGATCTCAAGCTGATGCGCAAGACGCAGTTTTTCATGAAAGTTCATGGTCGCGCCGGGCGACTGTTCTCCATCCCGAAGTGTTGTGTCAAAAAAATAGACACGGTCTGCCATAGATGTTCTCCATACTAACGATTTGTATTCTTATTTTGTCGTATTGTGCGTAAATGAGCGCATAAGCTGACGGTCGCGCCTTGGAAGCAGGACTGAGGTGTAGACTATGCCGCTTCCTATATAGACAAGACAGAAAATAAAGGCGAAAAGGCGCGGAACGGAAAAAAGGAGGCCAAGCAAAAAGAAAAGCGCCACAAGCGAGCGCACCGGGTGAGTCCGGATAAAATCGTATTCCTTAAAGGAAAAATAGCGCACCCGGCTCACCATAAGGACTCCTATCAGGAGGGGAAAGAAGAGCGAAAACCAGGGGATAAGATCCGCCAAAAACTCAGGTAACGCTGTCGCGAAGAAATAAAATGTCGCAAGAGCGCAGCCGCCTGCAGGAATCGGAAGGCCAATAAAAAAACGTTTACTCAGGACAGCAGTTAATATATTGAAACGGGCAAGACGGAGTACGCCGCAGGCAGCGTAAAAAAAGGCGACCGCCACCCCAAGATTGCCAAAATTCGTGAGCTGCCACTGCCACATGAAGATAGCAGGCGCAATGCCGAAGGCAACAGAATCAGCGAGTGAATCGTATTGAACCCCAAATTCACTGGCCGTGTGGGTCAGCCGGGCCACCTTGCCGTCCAGGCCATCCATGAGGGCGGAAATCAGTATGGCGATACACGCGTCGGAATAGCGTCCCTGCACTGACCAGACCATCGACAAAAAACCGAGAAACATGCTCACGGTTGTAATGAGATTGGGGAGCAGATACGCACTCCGCCGCATCTTTTGTTCTTTAAAGCCCATACAACTCTCGCATCGTGGAATCAGGACCTTTTTGCCACTACGGTCTGACCGGCGAAAACACATTCGCCTTCCCGTACATTTGGATGATAGCCTGCGGGTAGATAAAGGTCAACTCGCGAGCCAAAGCGTATGATGCCGACTCGCTCTCCGCGCTCAAGTCTATCGCCAACCTCGGCCCGGGCGACGATCCGCCGCGCAACGAGTCCGGCAATCTGCACCATATACCAGCGCTCCCCCTCTTCGCTATCCAAGACCCAGACAAGACGCTCATTGAGTTCAGAGGCCTTGTCAAAGGACGCGTTCACAAAAGCGCCTGGATGATAGATGCGGCTTACAACCGTACTCTTGACCGGCACACGATTGACATGCACATTAAAGAGATTCATAAAAATACATATGCAGGTGCGCTCTTCCTGACTCACTGGATCCTGGCGTGTCAGGACTTTGATGACGCGTCCATCGGCAGGACTTACGGCAAGGCCTGCTCCGTCTGGCACAACGCGTTCTGGATCGCGAAAAAAATAGACGGTGAAGGCGCACACAAGAAGGAAGAAAATGGCGGGAAGTGGGTAGTCGAGCAGAGCAAACAGAAAAGCGGCAAAAGCCGAGAGAAATATAAAGGGTTTTCCCTCGTGAGCTACGCCAGCTTGCGGTGCGATCATAGTCTTTTCTCCTTAGCAAAAGGTATCTCTAGCAAAAAATGCAGGATACCTGCATGACCTATGATTGACAAGCGTCCAAACGGTGATCACTATGACAACACGGATATTCCTTTCGGCGACACTTATCACCCTTCTTTGCGCATGCGGACCAAGGGACATTGCGGGAACAGAGGAGCCTGACAGCTCGTCTGTTCAGGTAGCCGAACAGATGCGCTATCCGCTCTACGGAAGCGACAATACGCAGCGCATGCTCTACCAATTCAATACTGTCAACTCGATGCTTCTCCGCCAGTCGGCGATTGAGGCGTCCCTCAAAAATCCAGACCAGACTCAAAAAGCGCCCAAGGAGCGCTGCCCATTTCTTGAGTAGCAGGAGGAAAAGGACAAGAGACAATGGAACAGGAACTGACACACATAGCGGAGGACGGCTCGGTCACAATGGTTGATGTGGGGGAGAAGGCGGAAAGCCGCAGACTGGCCAAAGCGCAAGGCATAATCCACCTACGCAAGGAAACCCTGGATCTGCTCATTCAAAAAGCCCTGCCCAAGGGCGACGCCATTGCCTGCGCGCGCATCGCGGGTATTCTTGCGGCAAAAGAGACGCCGCATTTAATTCCGCTCTGCCATCCACTTCTTTTAACCTTCGTCGATATCCAGGCTGAGATTTTGCCCGATCTTCCAGGTATCCGGCTTGAGTCGGAAGTCCGCTGCAAGGGAACAACTGGTGTTGAGATGGAGGCCTTAATTGCGGTCGAGGTGGCACTAGCGACAATCTATGATATGTGCAAGGCTGTGCAGCGCGACATGGTGATCGACGATATCCGCTTACTCCACAAAAGCGGCGGCAGACGGGGGACCTATACGGCGGAAGGATACACGCCACATCCAGCCGACCAAGTACAGTCTGAAGAACCTGAGTCTAAAGGACGGGCGCAGTGATCCACACCCTCTCCCCAGTCGCCTTGTCCATCGGATCCTTCGAGGTCCGCTGGTACGGCCTCATGTATCTGGCTGGCTTTTTGCTCGGATGGTGCATCGGGCGATACAGGGCATCTCGCGTCTGCCCCGACTGGACAACGGGTGAAGTGGACGATCTCTTAACCTTCTCGATGCTCGCTGTTGTCATTGGCGGACGCATAGGCTATGTGCTGTTCTACGATCCAGGCGTCTATCTTGCCAATCCCCTTGAGATTTTCTTTATCTGGAACGGCGGCATGTCGTTTCACGGAGGCCTGCTCGGCGTTCTCTGCGCCTTCTGGTACTTTTCAAAGACAAGGAAAAAGACATTCCTCGAGGTCTCCGATTTCGTGGCGCCTCTTGTGCCGCAGGCGATTTTCTTCGGGAGGCTCGGCAATTTCATCAATGGGGAACTCTGGGGAAAAGCGACGGATTTGCCCTGGGGCATCGTCTTTCCTCAAGCAGGCCCCTGGCCGAGGCACCCCTCCCAACTGTACGAGGCTTTTTTTGAAGGCCTTGTCCTTTTTGTCATTCTTATGGTCTACGCGCGGAAAAAACGCAGACCGGGAGCTGTGTCCGCTCTTTTTGCCATGGGATACGCCGTTTTTCGCTCAGCAATCGAATGCATACGCGTGCCGGACGAGCAATTGGGCTACTTGGCCTTTGGGTGGCTTACGATGGGCCAGGTCCTCTGCATACCCCTTTTTCTTGCGGGTCTTGTTCTTTTTCTCAAGAAAGAGCCCAGCGAGAAGCAATCCCGGGATTGACAGAACGCGTTTTTTTGACGACTGTACATCTTTACATTTACAAAAGAGCAGAGATATATCGGAACTGTTCTTGGGAGGATCAGATGGCTAAAGAAGGCTCCATCGAAGTCGATGGCGTTGTCCAAGAAGCTTTGCCGAACGCCATGTTTCGGGTTGAGCTTGAAAACGGACACGTTGTTCTTGCTCATATATCGGGGAAGATGCGGAAATTTTATATCCGCATTCTTCCAGGCGACCACGTTAAGGTGGAACTGTCACCATACGACCTGACAAGAGGCCGGATCACATACCGTGTCAAATAGTTCCCGATGGTCTTGCTTTTTTCTGTTCTTTGTTGTACAGCTGTACAGGTACTGTTCATGTGACGATTGCTGTGAAAACAGACACCTTTGTTTTGCAGAAGCGAGAAACAAAGTGACAATCCCATAGACTTCATAGCCAAAGGTTGCCGCTTTATTTCTACCCGCAGCTCGTGTACGCACGCGAGTGACACAAGTGATGCCAAAAGGTACCCATGCTCTCGGGAGATCGCTTTAGGATAGTTACGAGAATAAAGACTCTTTGTGCCTAAAAGAATCTCCCTCATTCAGCAGAGTCAGAGTCATTGCATTCTCGGCACTGTCCACCATTTCAAGTCTTTCTCGTTGTTTATGGATAAAACAAGCTGTGAAATTTTTGGTCACTTCATATATGACGACAGTTTGACCTACGATGAGCTTTTATCGCTCGAAGAGCAATTTATGAACGAGATCGAAGATCTCTTGGAGCGCGCGGAAGCGGTAAACATCGACTTCACTCCTTTGGGCGACTCATTGATGGTTCAGTGCAGCTTCAATGGGCATAAAGTGTACATCTTTCGAAAAATAGCCTGTGATCTCGCAGAGTCTCTTCCACGCACGATATCGGGGAAGCTTGTCTGTATCACCCATTCCCTGGACGCCTGCCATATATATTGGCTGCATTCAAAGAAATGGGAAGAGCAGACCCTTTCCATCCCGGTTTTGCCGCCTGAAGGGCTCAAAAAGTGGGCTTCGCAGCACGTATGAGATGTGCATGTGTTGTCCGAAGGTACATTGCACTAATACTATGAACTGATACTCCATGCACGGATGATGGAATTGGTAGACATAAGGGACTTAAAATCCCTCGGCCCTAGGCCATGCGGGTTCAAATCCCGCTCCGTGTACCAAATATTTAAAAAAATAAGTCCTCTCAGAGGGCTTTTTTTTTGTATCAAAGCCCCCTACTCTCAGCCCCGCATACATTGCGGGCTTTCTTGCTACCTTCCGAATCCCTTTCGTTTCGCTTTGTCGCCCATAATGCATTGTGAAAAGCTGGCGATGAAACATATGCCAAAACGTACGCGGAAGGGATGCGTATACAGCAAAAGCTAAACTGCTGACGCACGGGGGATGCCGTCACGCATCTCCCCAGCGTATACCCGACCGCATAATGATTTTCCCCGTCAGCCAAAGGGAAGGGACCTCAATTTGCCGGCGCCCACAGGACTCACTTCGTGTAGCGGGAAGAATCATTGTGACGCCGAGTATACCGTGACAGATCACCAACTTTTGGCACTCGCGTTGAGTTGAGAAAAATGAGTGGAGGGCGCAATGGCTCAAGTTTGTACAGAAGATTAGCATACAGAAGTATTGTCGTATACTTTTTTAGGCTCATGTATTGATAAGCAGGAAATAGAGCTGACTCTTCTTGCTGATAGCCTCATGGCCTTCCGATCACTTGCGGAAAAGGCGGCAGCAGCTTTACGGGAAACAATCGAGCTTGGCGGTTACGGTACAAGGAAGTCCCAAAGCTGGCTCCTTTGAAATAGGCTTAGTTTTAGATAGGACAGGCCAAAATCCTGGAGACGCGGCTCCTGTCGGGACATATGCAGAAGCCACAATTGTCGGGACAGTTAAAGGCGTTATTTCCTTGGCGTCGTGGGCGAAAGGGAAATTTCTTTCGATTGTCGGCAAAAACGGAGAGCAATGTCAGGTACGAAATGTTGACTATGAGGAAAAACTATTCAACCCTGTCATTGTCACTATTACAATTCGTGAAGTTGATTGCAATGGGCCCTACCCAGCGCATGTGAGAGTATCCGGCTTTCAGACACAAACGCCTCCTATATCTTGCAATCAACCTGTAGAATCGTAATATCTACAACAGCCAGTCAACGCAACGAGATATCGACAAAATGACAAGGGCTTTAGACCAGGATGGCGTCGACGCAATTATATTAGGCACGAAAGATGAAGAAGCTTTGGAAATAAATAAAAAAGACAGACAATATTTACGGCGCGAAAAAGAAGGCGTTCTTCATGACGAAGAAAGCACCATGATTCTTGACATACTCTCGGCAAGCATAAGCGGAAAAGAGGATGGATGGCGGTTCTCTGATGGTAGCGTGGAGTTTGTTGCGCCAATGGTAGACGATGAGTTTCTTAAACGCATAAAGAATGGGGAGATTACCTTTAGCGCAGGCTCCTCGATCGAGGCGCGAGTTCGAGCAATCCAAAGCAGGCCAAACATGCGCCTAAAAACTGAACGCTCTATCGTAAGGGTACTCAATTTTTTTTCGCCAAAAAAGTAATCGTACCGCATTTGCTGACGCTGACACGACTAACATACGATACCCTGTGATGGGTACCCCCAAAAAGAGCCAAACTGCCAAAATCTGTCTCCCCAAAAACGCATAGGGGCTGTCAAGGGTCGCTTGCCGCGCGCCCTTGACAGCCCCCTTTTTTTTTTGCTGGTCAAGCTATCGCCTGTGATACCGGCCAAGGGGTTACGGCCGACTTAAAGAGAGTGTGCGCGCAGTCTCTCACTTCTACACACTTGCGGTCAGAAAAAAAAAGTTGCCACTTTACGTTGAAGAGAGCGACTCAGTGCTGACTCGCGTTCGTAAACGTGTCAGTTCGCTTATGGCTGGAGTATACCAGTACTTTGCGTACCTTCGTGTCTTTAGGACAAAGGAGAATCGCCTGTGGGCTTTGATCGGACAAGAAATAGGCGAGAAAATCAGGAGACACCGCGTTTTCTGGCTGCCCATGAATTTACGGGAATAATCCGTCCGACTGGATCACTCGCAAACAGTGTACACATTGGGATCACAGAGTACGATGTTCCTCTACACTCTTCACCTGAATCGCCGCGAAAGGTCGAGCGGGACAAATATATTCGCACGCGCCGCAGCCAATGCATTTCTCCGTGTCGACAAAAGGAATTTTTGGCTCTTCTGTACTCACAAGGCGTATCGCGCCAGTCGGGCAGACACGCTGACAGGCGGTACAGGAAACTCTGTCCACTGCAACGACACAGGTATGTCTCAGAACAAAAGCCCTGCCAACCTGGATTTTTGCTTTCTGAGAGACACTCACAGGGCGTATGGCCCCTGTCGGACAGACTGTGCCGCAGAGTACACAATTGGTATGGCAATAGCCATATTCGAAGGTCATCGAGGGTTGTAGAGCCCCTTTTCCCCGATCATAGGCGCGGAGAACACTGTGCGGGCAGGCTGAAACACAGAGTTGGCAGCCTGTGCAGCGGGAGGAAAAGTGGGTCTGCCCCAAAGCTCCAGGCGGAAGAAGCGGCATGTCGTGCAGTCTGCGCTCCTTATACTGAATGGCTGCGACATCATGCTCTTCTGCAGCGAACACTTTTTCAACTGGGTAGGCAAGAAGAGAAGCCAAAGCGACAAGCGTCACACGCCGCCCGTCTCTATCGACTGTGCTACCTTGGACTTTTTCTTTTGCTGGGAGAAAGTGCAGCGCATCCTTTTGGCATACTGAAGAACAGTTCCAGCAGGAAAGGCAGCGGGAGGCATCGATTGTCCCATATTTTGCGTCGATACAGTTCGCTTTACAGACAGAGGCGCATCGGCCGCAGTGAACGCATGCGTCGGCCTTAATTCGCGGGCGGATGAGCGCATGGCGGGAGAGGAAGCCTAAAACAGTCCCAACAGGACAGATGGCGGTACACCATATGCGACCCCGGGTTAGGGCAAAAAAGAGGAGGATTGCCAGGGTGCTCCCTGCGACAATGAGCGTACTCTCACTGCCTACGATAACCGTCTGCGGGTACAACAGAAGCACTCCACAACTTTGCGCAATCCATTCCACGCCGTTTGCGGCCATACGAGTGATCGGCTCACCAAAATATGTGGTTATCCGGCCAAAGGCACTGTAGGGCTCAAGAATGCCGAAGAGAACGGGAATTCCCAAAAGAAAAGCGGCAAGAAAAAGAATCAAAAACACAAGCCTAAGTATCGGATGCCCCTCACTGTACGTATATTTCCGCCAGATTACACACGCTCCGAAAATATCCTGGAGAACACCGAGAGGGCAGAGGACCGAGCAGTAGATCCGGCCAAACAGCGCAGTGACTATGAGAAGAAGAGCGACAAGCAGAAAACTCCCAGCCAAAATGGCGGGAACAAGCTGAAGACTCGCAAGCCAGGAAAGAGACTTGGCAAGGACTGCCTCCTCGCTTGGGTCAAAAAAAAGAAGCATAAAGCCGAGAAACGTGAGGCTTGCAAGCCATATCCTCAATGTTTTAGCCATAAACTACACCGTAAGCCCTTGCTCTTCGAGGATACTCGCAAGCTTGGCCATCTCGTGGGGTATGTCGATAAACTGGGGACAGAGTTTGACACATTGTCCGCAGCCAATGCAGTGGCTTGCTGTGCGCAATTCAGGCACACGGCTTGCAAGACGCAGACGGTAGTTGCGCCGCAATTCCTTGTAGTCTGCGCTTTGGACGTTTCTCGGCACAAGATCATCGTCAAGGCAGTCATTGTGGTGGCGGAAAACCATGGGAATATCGACGCCATACGGACAGGGCATGCAGTAGCCACAGGTGGTGCAGCGAATATTATCCGCCACCACAAAAGCGTCGAGGGCCTTGCGCAGCACCTGTGTCTCATGATCCGAAAGGGGCGAGAAGGGAGCGTATGTGCGGAGATTGTCCTGCAAATGCTCCATATAGGTCATGCCGGATAAAACAGTCATAATGTTTGGCAGACCGGCGACAAAACGAAAAGCCCAGGATGCCGCTGTGGCTATGGGATGCTCAGCCTGGAGAATACTCAAGGATTTTTTGTTTAAGCGCGCAAGTCGTCCCCCAAGCAGGGGCTCCATAACGACAAGCGGCAGACCGCTTGCCACCATTTTTTCAAACATCCATTTGGACGGGGCAGGAGATGGCAGTTTTCGGTATGGCGGCTGGATATACTGGTATAAGAGATCATGGTAGTTGATCTGAATCATGGCAAAATCCCATGGAACGTCCCGCGATAGGACATACTCAAGCATCGGCTTGTCTCCATGGAAGGACCAACCAAGATTGCGGATGCGGCCTTTTTGCTTTTGCTCAAGCAAGAAATCCAGCACTTTTTCCTTCTCGTAAACCGCCTGGTAGTTGTCAACTGTTGAAAGGGTGTGCAAGAGGTAGTAGTCGAAATATTCCACCTGGCATTTTTTAAGCTGCGTGAAAAATATTTTTTTTGCCTCGTCCAGCGTGGGATTCTGGTAACTTGGCATCTTAGTTGCAAGATAAAATGTCTCACGCGGATGGCGCCGCAAAGCGCGGCCTGTGAGTATCTCCGATGCGCCGCCGTGATAGCCCCAAGCCGTGTCAAAATAGTTGACACCGTGCGCGATGGCATAATCGACCAGAGCAAAGGCCGACTTCTCGTCAATGCGCGGGCTTCTCGGGGATGTTTCCCCAGGCATAACTGGATAGCGCATGCAGCCAAAGCCCAAGAGTGACACAGAATCGCCGCTATTTGGATTTTTGCGGTACGTCATGGAATCTGTTGGCGGCTCAGGCAAACCGGCCGGTATACCGATCGGATCAAGGCCAGGTCTGCCCTCCTTAAGGGAGGAAACAAGACCGAGTCCCGCCATGCCGCCAACTGTGGCGGCCACGCCCGCAAGCACCCGTCTTCTTGTTACTAAGGTTCTCCCACCGCCTCCGTCCTTGCTCTTCTGATTCTTCATTTGTTTTTCGGCCCCCCCCGTCGGACACGCAAGGAGAAAAGGCCGCCTCCATTACTTTTTTTTGCAGGATCGCACACCTAAAACAGCCGAATCCATACAGTTGTTCATTCGGGACAGAGTGTACTGCTTGTGATACGCACCCTTTGTCTCTCCCTCCCGCAATGCCCAGACAGCCTGTTTTCCAGGCAAGAAGTCTTTCAAGCGCAAGCGTCTGGTCAATAGCTAGGCAAGCCCTTCTCCATCCAGATATGTATACTGCGGTCAGAAAAAAATTGTCACTTTGAGTTGAAAATACCAGACTTGAGTGCTGACTCTCGTTCGCAAATATGTCAGTTACTTTCTGGCTAGAGTATATCTTGCAAAAAAGGTATCCGCTCAAGGGGCAGCGGCACTACGCGGATTTTGTAATTCTTCAAACGTATTATTGTTGACAAACACCGCATTCTGCCGCTCGTGAGATGCCTGGAGAGTAGGCTAAAAGGCGCATTTCATCGTACACCCGTGAGCGGATACCAAAAAAGCGCAAAGGGACGCTCAGATCTATGAAAAAAAGCGACCCTATTTTTTTATAGCAAAGACCCCGACAGTATTTCCGCCTTCACCATTGCGGCCCTGGGATGTCACGACAGCCAAAGTCTCATCGGGATTGATACACAGCCCAACCCCATAGGGGGCGACACGCACGCTGGTCAATATTTTCCAGCTCTGAATATCGACACAGGTCAAGGAGGACGAAAGATTGCACACGGCGTAGAGACGGGTGCCGTCTGGAGAAAGCGCAATGGTCCTTGCGCCACGCCCGACAGTCAGCACGCGGCCCCGCACAGCCGAATGGGACGGCGCCTGGGCAAGAATATCGGCGACTGAGAGTTCCGCGACCTTTCCTGGAATATTGAAGCTCACATAGAGCTTGCTTCCGTCAGGACCAAGAACGCAATGTCTTGGGTTCACAACCGGCAGGCGGACAAAACCAAGTGGCTTGCCGCTTTCTACATCAAAAACGTGCAGATTGCCGCTGCGCATACCGCAGACAAGAAGAAAACGACTATCCCCGGTGAAGCATGTGCCGCGCAGGCAAAGTCCGCAGGCACTATCACGATTACCCTGTATATTCTTCACTGAAAGACGGCTACCGACGACAATCTGGCGCTCATAGGAAAAAGAGGCGGGATCCTCGCCGCTCACATTGATGAGCGCAACTGTGTTATCGCCCCAGTTTGTCACGGCAAGTCGCCTGCCGTCTGGAGAGGCAACCAGCATTTTGGGCAAGGGCGGACTTGGGAGAACGCGCACAATCGTGTCTGTCTCTGTGTCGATCACAGCTATCGCCGACGGAGACGAGGCATTCTGATCGCATTCCCGTCTGTAGTAGGAAACCCAGAGATATCGGCCGCCATGGGTGAAGACGCATTCCACAGGCTTGCCGCTAAAGATATTGCGGTCGCCGCTCCCAAAGCAGTTGTTGTACGGGTAGTCGAAGACCGTGTTCTCATTGTTCAAAAAAAGAGCGGCATCGTCGCTTGTAAAGCGGTGAGGAATGACAGTTTTGAGCGCAAGTGTCTTGGCATCAAAAACCAAGGTCTCCTTTCCCTCAAGCGCATGAACATAGAATTTGCTGCCGTCACGAGAAAAAATGGCGGACTTGGGCGAGTAAATGTGTGCTGAGCGGAGATTTTTTACGAGAGTTAACTCATAGGCCTTGGCCTCGCCTGCGAAAAAGAAGATCAGGGCCAAAAGAAGCAGGATAGTTTTCTTCATATATCTCCCAGACGCAGAATAGAGAAAAAAACCTGCACACGAAACGATGTGCAGGCAAAAAAAAATCGGTCGATTATTTGAACTGAACGAAGTTCTTCAGCTTGTCAAGCAGCTCATAGCGCAGATCTTCGTCCTGCAGCGCAAAATAGATGTTTGCCGTCAGGTATTCGGCCCAGTCACCGGCGTCAAAGCGCATGCCGCTCATTCTGACCGCGAGCATCCCATTGTTCTGGGCAAGGCCCTGCATGGCGTCAGTCAACTGGATTTCACCGCCAACGCCGGCCTTCGCATTCTCAAGGAAAGAAAAGATCTCAGGCTTCAGAACATAGCGGCCGACTATGGCAAGACGCGAGGGGGCTTTGTCTTTGGCCGGTTTCTCAACAAGGTTGTTGACACGGTAGACGCCAGGAGAGATTTCGTCGCCATCGATGATACCGTATTTATCAACTTTTTCCGCCGGCACTTCCATGACGCCAACCACGGACATGTTTTCAGCGACAGCGACATCAATCAGCTGTTTTATGCCCGGCACACCACCAAACATCAAATCGTCACCGACCATGATGGCAAAGGGCTCGTTGCCGACAATATCCTTGGCGCAAAGGACAGCGTGGCCCAAACCAAGCTGTTTTTTCTGACGGACGGCCATAATGTTGACCATTTCCGCCACTTCGCGCACTGTCTTCAGCTTATCCATTTTTCCAGCACGCTCAAGGACGCCCTCAAGCTGGAGGTTGTAGTCAAAGTGATCCTCAATGACGCTCTTATCGCGGTTTGTCACGAAAATAACGTCTTTCACTCCGGAACGCTGCGCCTCCTCAACCACATACTGGATGACTGGCTTATTGTAGATGGGCAGCATTTCCTTGGGAATATTCTTGCTCGCCGGAAGAGAGCGGGTACCCCAGCCTGCAACGGGAATGACAACCTTTTTCACTGGATCCATAGATCACCTCAAGCGTTAGAAAGAGTCAAAGAATTGAGAATTTTTGACGGAGTACGCGCATTAATCCGTGCGCATCCTGATCCATCCTGATCGAAACCAAGTCACAAAGCGCGCCGACACTCAAACAAAATCATGCGTTTACTCAAATCCGACGCGCAAGAAAAATTCAAAAGGCACATCTCAAGGCTCTAAACACTCA
Organism: Desulfovibrionaceae bacterium; assembly: GCA_017454105.1. GTDB lineage: Bacteria > Desulfobacterota > Desulfovibrionia > Desulfovibrionales > Desulfovibrionaceae > Desulfovibrio. Next base: position 50,429 of record JAFTDR010000204.1, read on the forward strand.
GTATCTATCACATCCCACAAATCAAGCAAACTCCTTTCTCGCAAACAAATTCCCGTGGCTTATGATGCACAAGAGAGAGGAAAAATTTGAAGACCCAGTGCCAGAAAAGCGCTGGGTCACAAAAATACAAGGTATTAGGCTACGAGTTGCTTTGCAACAAGTGCGGCATCCTCGCCTTTTTCGACAGTCACGGACTCGCCATTCATATCGGGATAGCCTTGCTCTTTTTCGGCATCTTCTTTTTCAAGCTCGGCATATTCAAGGCGCATATCGAAATCGGCCAGGATATTCATATATGTTGTGTACGCGCTCTGGGCATTCTTGAAGGGGGAATCCTCCTTGATGCTCGAAGAAAACCACTTTGTACTCATCCAGCGCAGGTAATTCGAGGCCTGCAGGCGGGTGAAATCGTGGTAGAGTTCGGGATCATTGATCTTGTGAACGCGATCGGTCATGCTGTAGAGATAGTGGACGGCATCCTTCTGCATGTCATTCCCAAGCCAGGAGTTCAAGTCGCCCCCTGCGTCGTCCCAGCTAATAAACTGCCGCACATCAATGCTGTCCCGTACGGGATATTTGTAGGCAATCTCTGTTGGGGTGCCGAAGGTGAGCTCATTTTTGATCATCTGATCGGGAATATTCTTCAGAAATTCAAAGATGCCGCTTTCTTTGGTATTGCGGACACCAAAGACATTCATGTTGATGAAAATATTGATTGTGTCGGCATTCTTGCCCGCCTCGCCAAGCCAGGCAGCGTAGGAGTCGGCGGTAAGAGGCCACTTATCCCAGGTTCTGTCTGAGAAACGTAAGGAGAGATCCTTGGAGAGATTCCGGTTTCTCACAAGAAGGCGAATCGACTGCGTCGTCTCGGGCTGATAGACAAAGTTCGGGCTGCGCCAGCCTAAGATGTAATCGGCACCTTCAGCCATCATGACCTTGAAATTCATGGACTCAAGAAAAGCCGCAAAATCATTATTATAAATAAGTTCGGTTGAACAGAAACAGCTCGGTTTCTGCCCGAACATTTGCTGAGTAAGGGTAGAGTAGCTTAAAAGCTGACGTTTGAACTCTTTACGAGAGTAGAGGAAAGCGAGCGAGTGAGCTGCTCCGGCGACGAATTCCACATTCTTCGTTTCTGCCAGGGCCTTCAAACCGTCAATAACTTCCGGACAATACTGATCGAAGAGTTCCAAAGCAGGGATTGAGACGTGTACTGCAAAACGAAAATCACCCTGCTTGCGAATCAATTCTTTATGAAGGATATCTATTGCAGGAAGGTATGCGGTTTTTGCAAGATGGCGAATTCTGTCGCAATTTCTTTCATCATCCTCATATAAAGAATTTTGACCTAAATCAAAAACAGAATAATTCCTCAACATGAAAGGTTCGTGAATAGAAAAAAAGAAACAGATCGAAGCCATATATGCCTCGCAGTAATGGTTAATAAGCTAGCAGTACAAAAGTCGCATTGCAATTGATATGCCAATTTTCAGACACGCTCCTCTCTGTACACTAGCCAACGACAAGACCATAAGTCGTTTGCACAGCATGGCGGTATTACTAAGTTTGTCCAAACATCACTATGAAAATGTACAACTCTGCGCATTTCGTGTTTCGCAATAATTGCGCGCAATTGTTGCGCTATGCAAACAGCCGCAATCAATGCGAACTACGCGCCTTTTGACTGTACAACGCTCATGGTTTCGCGCAAAACCGTCCGCGCGAATGCAAAGACAACGATGATGAAAAAAAATAAAAAAATATCCGACTTTTTACTTGACAGGACCTCCTTGTCATTATATAAAGGACGTGTTGCCAGCTTAGCTCAGTTGGTAGAGCAGCTGATTCGTAATCAGCAGGCCAAGAGTTCAAGTCTCTTAGCTGGCTCCATCCTTGTTGATACCACCCGGGAAACCGGGTGTTTTTTTTGTGCTTTGACAGAAGCCTCACAGAAAGAGTCTTTCGCAGTCAAGCACAATGTCATTGACTGGCAAAGATGTGTAGGTAAAGGCGCTCACAAGCTCGTGCGGGTACCTTGGCGCCATGCCGGGATTTATTCCGGCTAGATAGGCGAGATACCCAACTATTGTCTCTGCCGCCACACATCTCTCGCGAAGCGAGGCAAGAGTAAGACTTTTATGGCGCTTCGCAAGACGGACTCCTGTCTGGTCGATCAAAAGCGGGAAGTGGATATACTCGCTAGGCAGTGAGAGGCCAAGCAGGGTTTGCAGAATTCGCTGTCTTGCTGTTGAGACAAGAATGTCACGGCCGCGGACAACCTGGCTTATCCCCATAAGGGAATCGTCGATTGCGCAGCAAAGCTGATAGGAAAAAAGACCGTCTGAACGGCGGATCGGAAAATCGCCGCCATAGTCACAAGGTCCGAGCGACTGCAATCCATATACCCTGTCTGTAAATACTATATTTTCCGAAGGAACGCAAAGCCTAAGCGAGTGCTTATCCCCTGCCAAGAGGCGAGCTTGTACAATCTCTTGCGGAAGCTCCCTGCAGGTACCAGGATAGAAGGGTTGCCCATCGACACCGTTTGGGGCGCTCGCAAGCTCTTTCAGTTCCTTTCGTGTGCAGAAACAGGGATAGAGGTGGGGGGTAAGCTTGCAAAAAGCCTCTTCGTAGAGAGCTATGCGCTCGCTTTGGCGGTATGGCCCTTCATCCCAGTCAAGACCGAGCCAGCGCAGATCACGCATCAGTTGCTCGGCGAAAATTGGGCGCGAGCGCTGCGTGTCTATATCCTCTAGTCTTAAGATGAGACGGCCACCACACTTGCGTACAGCAAGCCACGCAAGTAAAAAAGCCCAGGCGTTTCCTAAATGAAGCAGGCCAGTTGGACTTGGAGCCAACCGGCCTGCGACTGTATTATTCATGAGCATCTATTTTTTCTTCGACTTTTTTTCGTCACGCGAACGTTTGCTTGACGGACGATCCTCTTTGCGCCCAAGAGACTCTCCACTACGGCGAGATTCTTTCTTCATGTCGCGGGACTCTCTTTTGGACGGACGCTCCTTGCGGAAATCCTCACGCTTCCGTGAGCGTTCTGCACGCAAGTCCTCGCGCTCACGCTTCCGTGAGCGTTCAGAACGCACATCCTCGCGCTCGCGTTTACGTGAACGTTCAGAACGCACATCCTCGCGATCACGCTTCCGCGAGCGATCAGAGCGAAAATCCTCGCGATCCCGTACAGACGAAGACTTTCTCTCACGGCGCTCAGCGACAGTAATCTTTCTGTTCGAACGAGTACTCTCTTGTTTCGACCGAGAGAGCGATGAGCGTCTGTAACGACTCGCGTTTCTTGAGGTCCGGCTATCCTCACGGTGGGCGACAGACGGAGCTGTTCCCGCATCCTGCACGAGACGCCGTTCGGCCTGCGCGAGCAAATTTTCACGGCTGCCGATATGGATGCGTCGGGCGCTCAGAAAGGTATTGCGAAAATACGGATCGTCAAGCGAATTTATTTTGACACGGCTTCTTGTACGGGGGCTATGGATAAACTTGCCGTTGCCAACATAGATGCCAGAATGGTACCCGCGCTTCGGATGGCGGAAGGTCACAATGTCTCCAGCCTGCATATCTTCAAGACGGCCGACCCTCGACCCAACAACGGACTGCTCGCGTGCTGTTCTAGGCAGCCTAACACCGACATTGCCATATGCCCAGCAGACAAGACCCGAGCAGTCAAAACCGCCTGGAGCCATGCCGCCGAGTACGTAGGGAGTGCCGATCGCTGATTCAGCCGCGCGCAAAAGCTGACGACGTGTCTCAGGAAGATTAGACGGCAAAGTAAGAGTGCCGTAATTTCTTGAGGCACGTCTCTGTTTTGCTTTCTTTTTAGCGGGAAAGGGGGATTCGAGGCGTCCGCGATATCCGGCGAGTTCGCCAAGAGCCAGAGTTTCAATCTTCTGAGGAAAATAATATTCGTGATATTCGACAAAAAGGTCGTCTTGGGAATCCTCGTCAACTGCCTGCGTTTTATTTCCGCACCCGCTCAAAGTCATGCAGCACAGCAGGAACAGCGACACTATAAGGACTGGTATTCTCTGCATTACGTAACCCAGCATTTCAACTCCCCCTAATGGGAGAGCTGGAACACTGCCTCCTTTTATTTGCGACAAATTTTCATTGCGTCAAAATATTTGCGTCAAACGTACGCTGTTCACGATAGAGTGCGCCTCTTTGAAAAGCGACCATTCTAAGAATCCGACGTCAACCGCGCAATCAAATAGCACAAAATAAAGGAAAGGCAAACTGCAAAAAGCTTTTGCACAGAAATACCTGCAGACTCTCGTCCCATACGCGATGCACAATCTCATGAAAGCATCTCTCGTCTTTCCCCTATTCTGCTCTATCTGACAAATCCTCCATCCATCGCTTTTCCTTGCAAGGCACTCGCTTTGCGTGACTCTTACAGAAAAAGCCAGTCGACCTTTTTCTCACGTTTCCGGTATCTCTTGCGTGTCTACCGTTTCCCTTATTCAAGACATTGGAATATTGCTCCTACCACACTCAGCACAAAGGCACAAGTATTTTTCCACAAGAGCCGCACTGGCCGACCAACTTGCACAGCCACGTGTTCTGCTCGCTTCAGCGCTTCCGGCCATCTGGCCTTTGGGGAGTGCCTGTTGGCTCATCATCGTGCTTTGCTCCGCCCTCCGTGCCACAGAAAACACCGTATTTGACACCTGTGCAGGATATGAGCTTATCAGACAGTTTGCGCACCCGCTCGGCATCGCCTTTCAGAACCAAAACCTCAAGACAGGTTTCGTGATCGAGATGGACATGCACAGTTGTGATGATGATATCAAAATCCTCATGCTGAATCTGCGTCATCTTCTTTGAGAGATCATTTCTGTGATGATCGTAGAGGAGGGTGAGTGTCCCTGTGCTGTAGTCAAGAGTTCTCTCAAAAGAATCTGTCACAAGCGCCTTGCGAATGAGATCCCGTATGGCCTCAGATCGGTTGGTGTATCCTTTTCTCCCGCACAGGGCGTCAAAAGGCGTCAGCAGATCGCAATCGAGCGATACACCAAAACGGACAAGCGATCCCATGACACCTGCCCCCTTATTTAGAGTAGCACACACTCTGTCTTGCGCGGGCGCAAAAAAACGGACGATCCTGCAGGTGTGGCAGTATACAATATTTTTTGAAGTATAGGTGAAATGCGAGAAAAAGTAAACGATGTACTCTCGAAAGATCTGTACAGGTCTAGACAATATGCGTATACAAAAAGGACTTGAGTTGAGGAGGCTTACATGGGAAGCGACATTTTTGACCTGATTATCATCCTGCTTCTTGTTTTTTTCAGTTTCAACGGTGGCAAGAACGGTTTTATCTGCGAGGTTGCCGGCATCATTTCCCTGATTGCCGCATTTACCATCGCGAATACGACACACCCGCTTGTCTCATCCTATATGACGTTCATCTCAAATCCCGATCTGCGCACAATTATCACCTATATACTCCTTTTTGTCTCAACCATGCTTCTTGTCTCATTCATCGCCCGCCTTATACAGAAGGCTGTTGACTACTCGTTTGCGCGCTGGGTTGACAGGCTGGCGGGCGTGCTTTTCGGCCTTGCGAAAGGCCTTCTTGTCTGCTCGATTATCATGCTCGTTGTGCAGACACTTTTTAGCAATGCGCAGTTTATCAAAGATTCGCACACAATACCCTATCTTACGGCGGTCATCGAACGCATCAGAGCGTGGCTCCCCGATGATCTCACAGCACGCCTGGGCATTCGCGCGTAACAAAAGGATCAGAGAATATGGAACAAAACACGGCAAACGAGCGAGCGCTCACAGAACTCAACAAAGTGATTGCTCATCTCACCGCTGAAAACGGCTGTCCTTGGGATAAAGAGCAGACACCTGAAAGTCTCGCCGATTATGTCATCGAAGAAAGCCATGAACTGGTTGCCGCAATACGGCAGGGCGATGTGTCGAGTGTGTGCGAGGAATTGGGCGACGTCGCTTTTCTTCTGCTCTTTCTCGCGCACCTCTATCAGAAAAAAGGCGCTTTTTCCCTTGCGGACGCGCTCACAGTCAACAAGGAAAAAATGATTCGACGTCATCCGCATGTTTTCGGTGAGACGCACTTTGAAAACCGCGATGAGCAGTTAAAAACATGGGAGCAGATTAAGCGTGCGGAACATAAAGACGCCGACGGTGCGCCAGCCGGAGTCTTCGCGAGTCTGCCGACCGGACTCCCCTCGTTAATTAAGGCCTACCGCATCCATTCCAAGGCTGCCCGCGCAGGCTTCACCTGGGATAAGGACACAGATGTCGAGCAGCAGGTCGAAGCTGAATGGCTCGAATGGCTAGATGCCTGTGCAAACGAGGGCGAAGAGCAGCAGAAGCACGAATTAGGCGATCTTGTCTTCACGCTTGCAGAACTTGGACGGCGCAAGGGCATAAAAATAAATGAGGCACTCGATCTCGCAAACATCCGCTTTTTGCGACGCTTTGAGCGCATGGAGCAGATGGCTAGGCAAGACGGCCACGACATAACAGAACTCACACAAGACGAAAAGGATGCCCTGTGGGAGAAAGCAAAAGCAGAAGAACAATAGCCTGGCTCCTGCTTTTTCTCGCCTTGACATCTCTCATCTTCGCAGGATGCCGCCCGGCAAAGAAAAATCCAAAGAACCAGGCCTTTACTTTGCCGCGCCCAAGTCCCGCCTATATACAGTTTCTTACCCAGCAGTCGATGACAGGCCAAGCAGCCAATCTTATCGCGCAGGTCTCAGGCACAGACCGCATGTGGCGTTTTAGCGGGACTGACGAGCGCTACGCGCTCTTGCTTAAAGAAGCCCCGACTTGGCTTGCGATACAGCCGCAAAAAGCACCCAACCCTCTCTTCGCGCACCTTGCGGCAGGCGAAACCCTCGCTCGGGTCCGCGATTGCGCAATACAAGGTATCTATCTTGCGCAGACAGGCGAAACAGATGCCGCGTGGACAAAAAACCCTCTGCCAGATCCATACGGCGAGCGGGTCGCTTCATTTTCCTTTGCCAAATGCGTCGGAGATGATGACGACTTCGCCCGCTATGCCGGGGCTGCAGCTGCCGCGAATCTGCAAATCGGCGGAAGTCTCCCCCCTGCGGCGACCGGCATGGGTCCTGATTTCATGCTCGCAACGCGCGCTCACCCCTCCTATGAGGGTCTCTACGCATCTCTCCCCCTTCCGAAAGAAACATGGTATCTTCTCCCCAATATAGAGCAGGGGGACGTCGCAAGCCTATCAAAAAAAACCTGCGCGGCTCTTGTTGAGAAGGGCATTCTTCCTGAAAGCCTCCGCAAGGAAAAGCTCCCTTGGGCAAATGCCTCAGGCTGGGCTGTCACAGCCGAGATTACAGGAGCTGACGGCAACAAACGGCGCTTTGCCTACTCTTTTGACACAGATATCTATAGACCCGTTCTTCTCTGGCAGGACCCTTCAGGCTATGCCAGACGCCTCTATGCCGCGGCAGTTATCAGACACACAGGTCTCCAGCAGCACACCTTAGCTGGCCTCCCCTTAAAAGCCCTTATGGGACTTGACGCCAATCGCCAAGGCGAAAGCGTACACAATGGGCCAGCGGATCTTGAACCCGGCATATCGGCGTTTACGGAAATATCGCAGGCTGTCCACAGGTACGGCGGATGGAGCATGACGACAGAATCATATCCTGCGGAAGTTCTCGCAACTCTTTCAGCAAATGTCGATTTCTTCTACGACGCAAAGCTCACAGAAGCGTTTTCCGCAGCCCTCGCAAAAGAGGACGCGCGGCCAATAGTTGCGCTCATAAAACACTATGAAGACTGCGGGCTTCCGCAAAAGCGCCTTGTCCACAGCACACCGGAAAATGACACAGTACTCAGCCAAAATCTCCTCTTGAGTCTTGCTCTTCCTGTGGCCCTGCCGGGACTCTGCTTTCTTGCTCCAGAATACGTCGACAAAGGCCTGCCTGAACGCGACACAAAAACACTGCGCACACTTCTAGGCCAAAGACGGAATCTTCGGGCCGCAGAGGGTGCGATCGCAATCACAAAGACCAAGCCAAGCACCCTTGTCATTGAAAACCGCTTGCCAGGCGGGGATATTTGGCTTGTTGCGCTCAATTTCTCGCAGAAAGAAACAGTCCCTATAGCCCTTCGGGGCGCAGGCTCTTTTTTCGATCTCGCAACCAAAAACAGGCTTGAAGAGATGACAAACGCTAGCGGTCAACGTATACTGACCCTAAAGCCTCGAGAAGCCCGACATATACTTCTGAGCCAAAAAACATTTCCACATTTCTAAAGGGCTTGAGCATTCGCATCAAACCCCGATTGGGGATTTGTGCGGCGAAATTCTCCGGCACACAAACCCAATCCATCAAGGACACCATTACGTAGAGGAACCATGCGTATGGCCACAGAACCAAAGAAAAAAAGCTTCTGGTCCAGTCTGTTCGGGAAAAAGGATCCCGAACCTACAAGAACAGACGCAACAGAGGAAAGTGCGGCCCGGCCTGAGAGCGAGCGCCTGCCTGAATCAGCAACGCTTCGCGCGGAGGAACCAGCAAAGGAGGCTCCAGAAGAGGCTCTCAAAACAGCACCGGAAAGAGTATCGGAAAGAGTATCAGTGGATGCCGAAGCCGTAGAGGATGCGCTCGCAGAACCAGTCCCTGTTTTTGCGGATACAAAATCATCCTCGCACAAGGCCGCGAAACGAATGATGGTGCGGTCACAGTCCTCTCAGATCCAGAAAAAGGCGAAGCGCCTGATTATCCCGCATAAGAAAGAGAAAGCGAGCGAAGAAGAAAATACTGCGCAAAAGAAGCGGGTTCAGAAAAAGACCTCCGCTAGCAAGAAGAAGGAAGCCCCCATTTTGGCAAAGGAAAGCGTCCAGCCAGCCAAAAAAGTGCCTAAACCGGAAAAGCCGGCGGCCGCAGCGCCCGCACCTGCGCCAGTCAGAGAGGAGAAAAAACAGGGCTTTTTTGCCTCGCTCTTCTCATCAAAGAAAAGCGAGCCTGTGAAGGCACCAGAGCCGCCAGTTGAGCAGGTAAAAAAAGAAGAGCCCGAGCCAGCCCCGGCAAAAAAGAGCCGCATCGATTTTATGAGAAAGAGGGCGAAGCATTCGCTCGAAGATTGGAGACAAGCGGAGCGAGCGCGGGTTTCGCAGGAAATGAGTAAAGACGAGCGCATGTGGGCTCAGCTTCAACAAGAGGTTCCTAAAGAGCCGGAAAAAACGCAGGATAAAAAAATCGAGAGTAAGAAAGTTGATACAAAGCCCGAATGGACGAGCGATGTTCGTAAGACACCGGCCTATTCTAGCCAGGCCTCAAACAATATCCTCGAAAACTTTGGTATCAACGGTCTTATCCTCGCGCTCTTCCTTCTCTGCATCCAGACCATACCGGACATCCTGCACGCAACCAAGGGAACGTCCCTTTTCTCGCCCGCTGAATTTGCGAACATAAAGGCCTATCTGTCCACAGCTGCCTCTGGTCTGTGGATTGCGCCGACATCTGTCATGCCCGCGCAGTGGCCTGGATTCTACTGGCTCTCAACGGCCATCGCCCAGGTACTCCCGAATGAACTGCTCATTCTGACCCTGTCAACACTTGCCGGCACAGCCTTAGCCGTGATTGCGACCTGGATTCTCTGCCGCGGAGCCTATGGCGGAACGACGGCCACAGCAGCGTCGCTCATCCTCGTGAGTACGCCGCTCTTTGCGCCTGTTGTCCACTTCTACGGACCAGCCGCTCTGGCCGGAGCCTTTGTCCTCCTCGCGATCTTTTTCTTTAGCCGCGGCTGGCTTGGCGATGGATCCTGGCTTTCTCTGCCACTCGCCTTCATCTGCACGGCCATCGCCGGTCTGACAGGCGGACTCTTCCATCTCCTGCTTCCTCTGATAACGAGCTTCTTTTTCCTCATCTGGTGTGGACGCTATCGCCGCGCCCAGCGTTCTGATGCGATTTTTGGCTTTTTCTGCTTTATCGCCATTATCGCCGGCTGGTTCGGCTACATGTACGTTGTTGTCAAAAACGGCGCCTACATCAACAGTCTCTTGCGCTCCTCGTTTACAAGCCCGCTTGCGCTCGCAAACTGGTGGACTCCATTTCTTCTTCTCCTTGCCGGCACACTCCCGTGGCTCATCGCTCTCATCTTTCCTTCGTGGATACGCGTTATCGCCACGTCAATTCGCGCGCTCAAAGCCTCGCAAGGTGAAAACGCAGCGTCGACCTTTATCTGGTTCTCTCTCGCTGTTGGACTCGGTCTTGCCGTATGCGTGCAAAAGGATGCGCAGACAAGCGCGATAGTCTGTCTTCTCTTCATCATGGTCCCCCTGCTCGCAAAGACCGTTGTGCGCCTCTCAAAATTCGGCGCGCGCCTGTTTATTTTCTCCTGCATGCTTCTTCTTTTTGTTGTTGGCTTGGTCTTCCTCTTGAGTTATTTCCCCTACGCGCATGAACAGGCATCCCTCTATCTTCCGGTTATGCCGCCAAAAGACATTTTAAGCCAGCTCACAGCAATCAAAGCGCTTCCGATCATCGGCGGTATTCTTCTTGTCGCCGCCCTGTATCTCAAAACAAGTTTGAAACGCGGCGACACTGGACGCCTGGCCATCACGGGCGCATTCCTTGCGACAATACTGACCTTCCCGGCCAACTTCATGCTTGTCCGCGACATCTATAAGCATCCGATGATGCAACTGCAGTCACTCGCCCAGATTAAAGCACCGGCCGCTCAGCCAGCCAAAACGGAAGCCCCGAAAAAAGCCGAGCCGGCTGCCCCCGCAGAACAAAAAGCTCCGGCTGCGCAAAAGGCCCCTGAAGCGCAGAAGCCTGCTGCGAAGGAAGCTCCTAAGCCTGCTGAGGCTCAGAAGACCGAAGCACCGAAGCCTGCTAGCGCTCCAAAGACTGAAGCTCCCAAAGCCGAAGCGCCAAAGCCTGCTGACGCTCCAAAGACTGAGGCTCCCAAAGCCGAAGCTCCAAAGCCCGCTGACGCTCCAAAGACTGAAGCTCCCAAAGCCGAAGCGCCAAAGACTGAGGCACCCAAAACCGAAGCACCAAAGCCTGCTGACGCAAAACCAGCTGCACCACAAGAAAACGCTCCAAGCAAGCCTGCTAATTAAGTGTGTGACGCTGGTCGGATCTGCCGCTTAGCCAGATTTTTTTGACTCTTGCCTAACAAAAAGAGCCCCAGTCACAAGCTGGGGCTTTTTTTTTCGGGTCAACTCATTCTTTTCGACGCTCTGGATCACGCTATCCCGCACATCTCGCGCTTCCACACGGCAAAGGCCGCGCGGGCACGTTCTAAATAGGCCTGTTTGCGGTCGATTTTCCGCATTTTTTGACTTATCTCAGGGAGCAAGCCAAAGTGCGCGTTTGAAGGCTGAAAATGCGCGCTTGGAACTTCAAGATATCTGAGAAGTCCGCCGAGGGCTGTTTCCGCTGGCGGTTTTGTGAATACCTGCCCCTCGCGCTTTGAGCGAAGCTTATAGCCAAGCCACAGGCCGCAGGCCGCTGATTCCACATAGCCTTCAACGCCTGTGATCTGCCCGGCAAGATAGACATTTGGCCGAGCTTTCAGCATAAGGTCCTCTGTCAGCACCTGTGGCGCGTTGACAAAGGTATTGCGGTGCATGCTGCCCAGCCGGACAAATTCCGCTCTCTCAAGGCCAGGCACAAGACGGAAAACACGCTCCTGATCGGCATAGCGCATGCGTGTCTGGCAGCCGACAAGATTCACCGTTTCCCACGATCGGGTCTCGGCCCGCAATTGGAGGACAGCGTACGGCCGCCTCCCTGTGCGCGGATCAATAAAGCCGACAGGCTTCATGGGACCAAAGGTGAGTGTACGCTCACCACGCGCGGCAAGAGCCTCTATGGGCATGCAGCCCTCAAAATGCTTCAGTTTTTCAAAATCCCGGCTGGCAACGGTTTCTGCACTTGTGAGTGCTGCGTAAAAACGCACATATTCTTCCTGTGTCATTGGGCAATTCAGATAATCGCCCGTGCCACGTGAGGGCTCAAAGCCTTCTTTGTCGCATTCATAGCGCGATGCGCGGAAAACAATCGAGTGGTCGAGTGACTGCGTCCAGACTATCGGGGCTATCGCATCGTAGAAATAGCACGAGTCCTGCCCAATGCACTCTGCTAAGGATCGGGAGAGATCCTCCTGGACAAGGGGCCCTGCGGCAATAACCAGACAGTCAATTGTCGGATCGGCAAGGGCTGGATCGTCAAGCGAGCGGATAACGCGCTCAATGCGCGTAATATACGGACTTGCCTGAACCTCTTCCGTGAGCCTGCGGGAGAAGGCCTCCCGGTCAACAGCAAGCGCCTTGTCCGCAGGCACACTTGAGGCATCGGCCGCAGCCATACAATGGCTTCCGAGATCGCGCATCTCCTGCTTTAAAAGGCCCACACCGCTTGTAAGAGCTGCGGAACGCAGAGAGTTTGAGCAAACAAGTTCCGCAAGATTTGGACTCTTGTGCGCCGCAGAGTATGCAAGTGGCTTTTGCTCAAACAAAAGAACCGGAATGCCCGCATCAGCGAGTGTGAGTGCGCACTCGCACCCAGCAAGCCCACCTCCTACAATGGCTATGCTACCCATGGCGTCCTCCCAAGCCTTTTGCGTACGCAAGATACCGCCCCTTGATCCCGTCATCCTGGCATTCCTTTGCCCAGAGAAGATAGAGTAACTTGAGAAAACGCTCGCGAATGTATTCACTTATGGCCAAGCGATGCGCGACAACCGATTGTTTCCTCTCCCAGAGTTCTGCGACCTTCTCAGTAAAGGTTCGCGCGCGGTGGGATGCTCTGTGCTTTTCATCAATGCGCGATAGGGCATTTTCCTGCACAGAGAGACGCAATCTGTCATCGGAAAGCAGTCGATCAATTGCGCGCAGGGCATCCACTGGATCGGAAGGATTCGTCGGATCATAGAGAAGATAGTCCCGCCCATTCGTAAACAACGCGTCTTGACGATTGCCTATGCGCGGGCTGACAAGCGCTGAGGCTAAACCCATGGCCTCAAACACCCTAAAATTGAGATCCCCGTGTTCACAAAAATTAAGCACAACGCGGGCCTTGGGAAAGAGGGAGACAAAATCCCCCCGCTCAACGTGCAGCCCAGGAAAATACGCGCTCAATTTTTCAAGAAAGATCTTGCGCAAGGGGGTGTTCTCACTCACCGTCCCAACAAAGAGGCAATCCCACAGAAGCTCACTCGAACCCTTGGGGCGAAAGGCGTCCTGGGCATAGGGAGGAGACCAGAGTATACGGTCACTTGGCAAAATTTCTGTCTTGAAAAAAGGGATATGGTCAAAGAGAGAGACCAGGCAAAGATCAAAGGCCTGGGCGTAGAGTGGAAACCAGGAGTGGAGATGGGAATCCACAACATAGAGAACTGTCAGACACTGCGCTTTTTCCATGCCGACAACAAAGGGCGGAAAACTCCTGTCCGCAACGACCAGGACATCGGGAGTAAAGCCCGCCACATCGACGAGGTTCTCATAGGTAAAGAGCGTAAAGGACTCGGGTGTGTGGACATACACATCCTCCCAGCCCATGTCGCCAAGCATATTCGAAAAAAAAGGGGACCCAACCCAAAGTATTTTCTTCATAGAATTTTTAGCGCAAAAACCAAACGCCCAAAGGCGCAAGGAGCGCTCCCCTTCTGCGTGACTTTTCACACTATCCGCTGTCATCTGGCCAAAAAAGCAAGAATTTAGGCCACAATACGCGCAAGCGCAGGATAGGTGTGTGCAAAGAAATCGGCGTTTTTCCGGCCAAGTCTGTTCACCTGCCAGGCAAGCTCCTCCTCGCCTTGAGCCCTCAATTTTTTTTCGGCGGCATAGAGAGCTGCGCTACGCGCAGCAGGCGTTGTTCTATAGAGGGAAAGAGGGCCAAGAAAACGCTCAAAAAGAGACGGATCATGGCGTTTCAAGAATTGTGCCGCAGGGAGAAGCACATCCGGTGTCGAGCAAAAATCGAGCAAGCGAATATATTCATGAAACGCATCCTTGAGCTGCAAAGCCTCCTCAAGACGGCTTGCAAGCGCAAGCCCACCCTCTATCCAATAGGGATCAAGCTCGGTTAGCGCGTACAGAGGGGCTGTCGATTTCGCGGCAAGGGCCTCCTTATGCTCGAGAGTATACTGCGTCGTAACTGGAAGAAAGGTGAGTGCGCTTCCTTTAAGCCAGGGCGAGACAATGGGCGTATAGCCGTCCTCCCTAAAAACACGGGCTTTGTCAAATCGGATGGTCGTGCAGAGTTCTCCGCAGAGCGCGCTATTTTCCCGCTCATACGCCCCCCTCCCCTCTGTCTGCTGGCCTATATGGATGATCCGCGAATCAGGGATGACCGTCTGCGCAAAACCCGCCCGGCACAGTCTGTCGCAGAATTCAACGTCCTCAAAGCCATTGCGAAAACGCTCATTAAGACCACCAAGGGAGAGGAAACGCTCGCGGGCTATGCAAAAAGCAGCCCCTGTTATCGCCTGGAGCCTGCGCTTTTTGCGCACATAGGCATGGTTTGCTGGAAAAAACTCATAGAGATGACTGACCTCCCGGTTCAGAGAAAAGACAATACCCGCATGCTGTACGCGCTGCTTGCCATTTTTTGAAGGATAGAGCAAAAGAGGACCTACGGCGCCAAGGCTGGGATCGTGGGAAAGCGCATCAATGAGCGGCTCTCGCCAGCCATCCAGAAGAATTGTGTCATTATTGAGCCATAAAAGATAGGTTCCGCGGGCGCGGGCTGCCCCGTCATTAATCGCACCGGCAAAATTTCTATTGCACTCCTCGCGGATATAGGTGAAGCGGCCTGGAAAAAGTTTTGCGCCAAGCGCCGGGGCGGCCTGCGCTGTCTCGTCGCTTGACGCATTGTCCACAAGGATCACGTCGCAGCCGTCTCCACCGGTTTTCGCAAGGCTCGTTAGGCACTCTTCTGTGAGCGACCACTTATTATACACAGGTATAAGTACGGAAAGCATAGATATCCTCGCTTTCGGGGAAACAAAAATCGGAAGGAAAGCAGCATATGCACGACAAACTGTCAGACATTCGGTCTCGTGAGCAAAAACTCCTCTGCACAACCTACTCCCGCTATCCCATCGCCCTAAGCCGTGGCTTTATGTCGCGGGTCTGGGACGTAGATGGCAAGGAATACATCGATCTCCTCGCTGGAATCGCGGTCGCAGCCCTTGGCCACTGCAATACAGAAATAGGCCAGGTTCTGACCGAGCAGGCCGGGAAACTGTGGCATGTCAGCAATCTGTTCTACCAGGAGGAGCAGCTTGAGCTGGCCGAACGCCTGCTTGCGACAAGCCACTTTGACAAAGCCTTCTTTTGCAATTCAGGCGCCGAGGCAAACGAAGCCTGTATCAAACTTGCGCGCAGGTACATGCAAATTGTCCGCAAGAGACCTGCCTACGAAATAATCACTCTTGACGGCTGTTTTCACGGAAGAACGCTCGCAACCCTCGCCGCAACGGGACGCGAGAATTTAAGTCTCGGCTTCACCCCCCTTCCCGAAGGCTTTAGCCAAGTCCCGGCAAACGATCTTGGGGCGCTTGAGGCAGCGATTTCCGAGAAAACGGCGGCCGTCATGGTCGAAGTGGTCCAAGGCGAAGGTGGAATTATTCCTCTTGCTGACGACTACTTACAAGGCGTGCAAAAACTCGCAAAGGACAAGGATATCCTCTTTATCTGCGATGAGGTCCAGGCCGGATTCTGCAGGACAGGAACGTTTTGGGCCTTCCAGAATGCTCAACTCACCCCCGATATAGCCAGCACGGCAAAGGCCCTTGCAAACGGCCTTCCCATGGGCGCCATGATGGCAAAAGACGAGGTGGCCCGGGCCTTTGTAGCGGGAAGCCACGCCACAACCTTTGGCGGAGGCGCCATAACCTCAAAAGTTGCCGCGAAAGTCATTGAAATTATGGTGCGCGACAATCTGGCCAAACGGGCCAAGGAATTGGGCGACGCTCTAGCGGCAAAACTCGCAGCCTGTATGAATAGGCATCCAGAGGCTATCAAGAGCGTGCGGCACAGGGGGCTTATGCTCGGCATTGATGTCGAAGACTGCCCAAACGTCTGGCAGAAACTTATACACCGCGGCTATATCTGCGGCTTAACCCACGGAACAACCCTGCGGCTTCTTCCAGCCTTAACTATCGAAGAAGACGAACTCTTCTCCTTTGTGGATGCTTTGGACGGGGTTCTCTCCGAATAGCCAAGTAAAAAAAGGCAAAAAACGCTCGAATTCGTACAGTCCTGTACAGAATGCGGGCGTTTTTTTTTGGCAGATCAACAATCTCTCGTTTTAGAACACAAAGTCCACAGGCTGCAGGGAGAAAGCCACTCTGGCCGCTCGAAAAAAGAGGTCTCAGGAAGGATTAGGCCTGCCGCGTGCAGGTAGAAACGTTTGGAGCGGCCTTGTGCGCCGTAGAGGGTATCGCCAAAGAGAGGATGGCCCAAGGAAGCCGCATGCGCGCGGATCTGATGCCTCGCCCCGCAGGCGATCGTGCAAAGAGCGAGCGTGAGAGTCAAGGGAGAATGCGCATTGTTAAAGAGAGCCGGATCCAGCGACTCTAGGGGCACATCTGTCGAGAAAT
Source organism: Desulfovibrionaceae bacterium (assembly GCA_017454105.1). Lineage (GTDB taxonomy): Bacteria > Desulfobacterota > Desulfovibrionia > Desulfovibrionales > Desulfovibrionaceae > Desulfovibrio. The sequence continues at coordinate 67,028 of JAFTDR010000204.1, forward strand.
GGGCAAGGGGGCGTATATTTGTGTGCCTTTCCGGAGATGAGGCACGCGGCAAAAGGAGGGTTTTTCTGCGCGAATCCGTGTTGAGTGCGGCTGTGACCGTGCATTCGCGCGCAAGCTCCCCTTCAAGCAGGGCAAGATAGAGCTTGCGCACACGCCCCTCGTCTTCAGCACATCGAAACGCAGAAACTCTCGAGTGTTCAAGTCCAAGAACAATGCCAGAGGTCTCAAAATCAAGGCGCTGCACAAGTTCTGGCACAGGATAGATGCCCTGCTCCGCACAGAGAGCTGTCACGGCAAGCGCAAGTGAGGGTTCATTCGATCCGGCAAGAGAGAGTGTGTGGAGACAAGGGGGCTTTAAAAAGAAAAAATAGTCCCCCCTGCGGGCAAGAAGGCGGACGCCTAAAGGGACATCGTACACTTGCTCGCAAACACGCACGACATCGCCAAGAGCGAGCTTTGTGGACGCCTTGGGCAGTCTTCCGTTCACAAGAACCCAGCCGTTCAAAATGGCTCTGCGTCGTGCGCGAAGCCCAAAATCTGGAAAAAAGAGAGCGAGAAAAGAGTCAAGCCTGCATCCCGCATGCTCCTTGTCCACTATACAATCACTCGCCATGCGCTCTTCTCCAATCCGCAACGCATTCATTAAGAGCGCGTATGGTCGCAAGAGGATCATGTCTGTCCCTATACGGGCAGATCGGCCGATCAATGAGACGGATGCCGGCATGGGCAAGGTAGGCTCTGGTCGACGCATCAAAACGCCCCATATACTCGCCCTGCGCGCTGTCCACAAGGACGTAGTTGAGAAAGCGATCCACTGGCTTTTCGCCCACATCGTCCCGCATGGCCGCAAGAAGAGCGCGGCACTGATTCTCAATTGAGCAGTCGATAAGTTCAGGATCAAAGCCGACATTTGGAATGAAGATCTTAGGGCAGGCACGCGCAGCAATAGCCCCCCCGACACCGGCAACAAGAAGATTCACAAGAACACTCGAATAAAAACTCCCAATAGGGTAGACAATCGCGTCTGCGCAGCCAATTGCCCGCAAGGCCTCATCCGAGCACTTGGGACGGCAGACGTCTGGGACACACTGTCTATCCGGCTCATGGACAGTGAGAAAGACAGATCGGATCGCCTGGCGGATTGCCTTAAATGTATGCTGTCCCAATACAGTCGTTCCGTCCCGAAGCACACAGCCAAGATGAAAGGAATCGTCAACAATTGGGATGACCCGGCCGCGGACATGCAGAAAATCGTGAAAAAAAGCGAGTGTCGGTGCAAATTGCCGTTTATTTTTCAAAAAATGGGCGGCTACAATGCAATTGCCCACACTTGCGCCGCGCGGATCAAAGTCGTCGGGCAGAAGAGCAAGAAAACGGGCAAGAGTCTGGGTGAGGAAATGAATGGCGGGAGGAGGTGTCGCTGACCAGTACTGGTCTGCAGGATCGGATAGGTCACCGATCATGCGCACAAGAGACGCGCGGGAGCCTGTCATGGGAAGTCGCTTCGCAAAGCAGGCCGTAACTGCGGGATCAAGAAGGGAATCGTCAGCAAGGGCGAGCAGACGATTGCGCACATCCCCGAGGGCTGGTATCGCAAAACAACGCCTGAGTTCTGCCGTACTTCCCCCAGAATCAAATGTCGTCACAATATGCTGGGATGCGGGATTGCTCGCCTTTAAGTGTGTGCTTATCGCCCGAAGGGCAGTGCCGCCGGTGAAGAAGAGAAAACGCAGTCCGTGTTCAGAATCGTTCTCACGCATGCGTCCTCCTGCCTTAGGCTCAAATGGCACTGAATTCACCGGGCTTTTCGTGAGACAAGAAAACCGAGATCCTTCATCTTAAGATAGATGAGTCGGCCAACCCAAGCATCTGTCGCAGCATACAGTATCTGGCGCTGGCTTAAGTCGCTGACTCCCCAGTTCGAACACTGGGATCCTTTCGAAATGCGCCAGCCAAAAAAAGCGGCCGACAGCGTGCGCAGGCCCTGCGACGGTAGCTTGTTCACGCGGGCCACTGTTCCAAGATCAACAAGACCCGCTGGAACAAAGGGAGAAAGTTTCGCCAGTGTCAGCATGTCAAATCGGATGCCAACCCCCACTTTAAGAATTGCGGCATCGGCCAAAACTTCGGCAAGATACGGTCCGAAAGCGAGCCAGGAAAGCTGGATCAAATACACGGCATTTGCTGTCGCAAGCTGCACAAGCGAAGGGGCGTTTGTCTTCCCCTTGCGAAAGGTGGGACGAGTCTCCGTATCAAAGCCCAGAACGCTGGATTCCTGCAAATCCGGCAGAGCCCGCTCCCACTCGTCCAGCGCCCGTATCAAAACTACGGGGCCATCATAGTGGAAAAGCGGGAGGGCATTGATTTCGTCCGCGGTCAAGCGCCGTCGCAGTTCATCAAGTTTTTTCTTCTCGACCATATCATTTGCCAATACAGAAACTATCAAAAATCGAATTCAACACAGCGTCTGGCGTCGATACGCCTATGATTTCCCCAAGAAGACCGCTTATGGAGTTAAGCTGCACACAACACAGATCACAGCTGTCGCCCCGGCGAAGAGAGGTAACAAGCCGCGCAAGCTCCTCCCGAGCACACGTTAGCACATGTGCCTGCCGGACATTCACCGCGACGTACTCGTCACCTTGAGACGGCGACTCCCGCAAAGCGGCACGGACTATCAGGGAGGCCAGACTGTCCAATCCCTCGCCTGTGCGCGTACTCACGCACACAAAAGGCTCTCGCCACCACAGAGGCGGACCCTCTGGGCGATAGCAATCGACCTTGTTCCAGACAAGGATTCGCGGGATATCGTGCGTTGCCTCAAAAATCTCCCTGTATCTGGGATCGTTCGGGATGCCATGATGCGATTCGGAGGAGAGAGCCTCTCCGTCAAGCAGAATAAGGGCAGCGTCCGCCCCGCTTGCAAGTTCCAGTCCGCGTGCTATGCCCAGGCGCTCAACACAGTCACACGTCTCCCTAAGACCGGCTGTGTCCACAAGCCGCACAGGGACGCCCTCAAGGGTACACAATTCTTCTAAATAGTCGCGCGTGGTTCCTGGGGTTTCTGTGACAAGGGCCCGCTCTCTCCCAAGATAGGCATTCAAAAGACTCGACTTGCCCGCATTGACGGCCCCGAGCAGAAGAACCCGGGCGCCGTCATGCTGAATGCGCGATCGGCGACTGCCTTTCAAAAGGCGCTCTATCCCCAAATCAAGCTCGGATACATCGTGCGCAAAACGATCGCGGTCAAAAATATCACTTTCCTCTTCAGGAAAATCGACAGCAAGGACAAGCTCTGCCCGCAATCTGTCAACCGCCGCGCGCAGGGAGGCGATCTCGCGGGAGAGCAGACCATCGAGTTGGGACAGACTTGCCTCTATGGCGCGCGTCGAGCGCGCGCTCACTATCTCGGCAACAGCCTCGGCCTGGCTTAAATCCATGCGCCCATTGAGAAAGGCCCGTTTTGAGAACTCACCGCGCTCGGCCGGGGTCGCGCCCAGGGCAAAAAGACGAGCAAGAATCGTCTCAAGTATCAGGGGGCTTCCATGACACTGTATTTCCGCCATATCCTCGCCAGTATAGGTCTTTGGCGCTGGCATATAGACACAGAGAACATCGTCAAAAAAACGCTGATCCTCTAAAAGAAAATGCCCTCTGTGCAAAACCCACGGCCTAAACTCCGTGAAGGTACCTCGATGTGGCTTGAAAACTTGGGCTAAGAGATCGCGCGACTGTTCACCAGAGAGTCGGACTATGCCTATGGCACCCTGTCCAGGCGCTGTGGCTATAGCGGCGATAGTCGTCATGGATGCGCTTCCGCCTTTCCGCTATCCTGCATAGTTTCCGCACTTTTTTCGCAACTCTCGCTACTTTCGTCCTTGCGGGTCTCTTGTTTGCCGCCGTCCTTCTCACGCCGGCACATGATAATCACCCGCTTCATCGACCCCTCACCAATGCTCCGCGTCTGAATGTCCTGGGCATTTTGAAGGCACATGTGGATAATGCGGCGGTGATAGCTCGACAAGGGCCTTGTCGAAAACGAGCGGCCGGTCTGGCGGGCGCGCTCGGCAAGAGCCTGGGCTATGTCGTTTAGCTTATCCTCTTGGCGCTGCCTGTATTCGCCAGCGTCAAGCTGAAGCCGCACAGCGGTTCCAAGCATATGGGTCAAGATACGCGAGGTCAAATACTGAATAGCTATCAGTGTCTGCCCTTCCCTGCCTATAAGGAGACCTGAGTGTTCGCCGCTGTCAATATGGACGCGGACGCTGTTCTGGTAGACTTCAAACTGCAGCGCGGCCCGCACCCCTATGATGGGCTCGATAATATTCATGAGAATTGTCTCGAGTTTCTCGCGGAACTCAGGCGAAGAGAGAGCCTCTTTCGAAATAAGCGGAAGACCTTCGGGAATTTCCTCGGGCATGTCGCCGAAATCATACTGCGTGTCGTCCATGGCAAAGGGAGCAACCCGTTTGCCGGAAAAATGGAACTCGCCTTCCTCGCGCTTTGGAGCGGCAATCTGCCTTGGCTGACGTTGACGCTTCGGGCGGTCTAGGGCTTTGTGTTCGGCCTCCTTCTTCTCACTCTCTTTTATGTCGGCGTCCTGCATAGCCTTAGCATGGGGCTCAGCAGGTTTGCGCTCAGCTTTTTTACGGTGGATATCCTTGCGTTCTCCCTCTTTGCGTTCGCCCGCCTTCTGCTCAGCCTCTCCTCCCTTCTTCTTCCGTCCTGAATGCTTGGCATTTTTCTTCTGGCGGTTGCCTGGTGCAGGCTTTGGCGCCTGTGACTCAGTAGGAGCGGAGGCTTGGCTCTCTTTTGGCTTTTTGCCCTCTTTTTGTGGACAAGGCTGCTTCACCGCAGAGGGTGCGGGGCCATCCGCACAAGGCTGCTTTTTTTCGCCGCACACGTCAGAAGACGCTTGGTCCTTCGCATCCTGCGCAGACTCTTTTGGAGCGGCTTTCGCCTGCTCGCTCGCAACAGGCGCGGGTTCATCGGGCGTTTTTTCCGGCTTTACAGGGAGATTGTCCCCGCGCAATGCCGGCACCTTCGGCTTGTGCGGGGCAAGCGCAAAGCCCAGTTTCATGTCGGGAACAAAGGGGGCCGCCTTCTCGAGATGAACACGCCGCGCCCGAATGGCCGCTTTTCTCGTCCCAACGATGCCGAAAATCCCTGTTTTAGCATCACAAACAATTTCTATTTCGAGCTGATCTCTATTGACATTAAAGTATGAACAGGCTTCTTCGATTGCCGTATCTAAATCTTTTCCCTGGAATTCTTTAAAAGCATCCATACGGACCCCGCTCAACAATGAAAAAACAGGAGCATCTGCCAAAGACGCTTGCATTTGTTTTCGGACCACATTCGAGCAGTCCGCGCGAAGGGTGCTTTCCGTCAGAAACGGATTCGGTTCTCATGCTACCGAGCACGGGATTTCTTTCGCTTCCGAATCATGAGCCATTGCTGGAATATCGACAAAATATTGTTGAAGAGCCAGTAGATGACCAGGCCAGAGGGGAAACCAAGAAAGAGGAAGGTGAACACGATGGGCAGAAACATCATGATCTTACGCTGGGTAGGATCCGTCGCGGGCGGGCTCATCCGCTGCTGCACAACCATCGTGATACCCATGAGAATGGGCGTAATATAGAGAGGATCCCGTGATGAGAGATCCGCAAGCCAGAGCATGTCAGTACCTGGAAATGTCTCGATAAGCGGCGCGTGGCGCAGCTCAATAAAGGTCATGAGAGCCTGGTAGAGTCCGAAGAAAACAGGAAGCTGAAGGAGAATCGGCATACAGCCGCTCGCGGGATTCGCGCCGAATGTTTTGTAGAGATTCATTATCTCCTTATTCATCTGCTCCTTGTTGTCGCCGTACTTCTTGCGTATTTTTTCAATATGCGGCTGCAGTTTCTTCATCTGCTCCATTGAGGCATAGCTTTTGGCTGTAAGCGGCCAAAAAAGGGCCTTAATGACAAAGGTGAGCATGATAATGGCAATGCCCCAATTATGCACGAGATCGTAGAAACGCTGCAAAACCCAGAGCAGTCCCTTCGCTATGAGGCTGAAAAAACCGAGATCCACGCTTTTCGCAAGTTCCTCTGAAACAGACATAAGCAGCGTTCTGTCCTTGGGGCCAATCCAGTAGCGTGCACTCACAGTGCGGCGCTCATTTGGGCCAAGAACTATGCCGGAATTCTCAAGTGCCGCGCGGAAAACCGTGTTCTGCACGCGCCCTTTCACTGTTGACTCGGCAGGGCTGCCAGGAAGAACGGTCGCCATAAAATAATTGGTCATGGGACCAGCCCAGAGCATCGTCCCTGTTTCCATCCGGCCCTGCTGGGAGAGCGTGTTCACAGAGGTCTCATCGTCCAGGCTGCCGTTATTGTCCCAGGCAATGCGCATTGTGTCGTATCTGTCATCGCCCGCAGTGCGGGAATCGGCAGCAACGGTATAGGCGATGCGCACAGTTCTTGGGTGATCGCTTTTGTTTTCAAGCGTCAGCTCTTCTGAGATCAAGTAGTTTGTCGCATCAAAAGACAGGGCGCGGCGCAGGGAAAGATCGCCGACTTGTCCCAAAAGCGAGATGCTCCCAGTGTCGGCAGATGCAAGGGACAGGCCCTTCTCGTCTCCCTCGACAGGAGCCCACTTTCCGGTACTCCATGACGGCTGACCGTCGATGACCAGACCAAGTGGAGCAACTGCCGCCACGCGGTCGCTCACCATGTTAATGGTGGGCGAGCCGGGCTCAAGATTTTCGCGGTACTTCTTAAGCGAAAAGGATCGCAGCGTGCCACCGCCGGAATAGAGAGTGGCCGTGTACAGCGGCGTGTCAATCGTGATGTCCCGTCCCTCGGCAGGAGTAAAGGTCGGCAGCACTGCAGCTTTCTCAGCATCACGCTTCCTTTGCTCCTCCTCCTGAGCCTGCCGCTTGAGCAGCTCCTCTTGTTGGGCCACGGCTTGCGGGTCAGGGGTTGGAATCCAGCCCATATGTTGGGCGAGCGTACTCCAGCCGAAGACGACAACAAGGCAGAGGACAATGGCTAAAATCAAATTTTTCGAACTCGTATCATTCATGATGGCTCACTTGTGCTGAGAGAAAGGATCGCGCTCCGGCGGGACCGGATCATAGCCGGATCCCCCCCAGGGATGGCAGCGCAGCAGACGACGCAGGGCCAACCATCCTCCACGGAAAAGACCGTGGCGGAGAAGTGCTTCCCTCGCGTAGGCGGAACAGGTCGGATAACAACGGCAGGCAGGCGGCAAAAACGGCGAAATGCAGATCTTATAGAGGCGGATCGGAACAACCAGAATCTGCCTGAACAGGCAGGTTACTTGCTTTTTCATCATGGCAATTGTCCTTTGCACGCCCGCACGTACACAAAATGCGCTCAAACAGAGGACCGAGTTCGGCCTCTGTCAGGCGCAGATCAAGCACTCTCCCTGCCTGCTTCTTGACAACAACGACTATATCGGCGCACACGTCGGCATCCGCGCAGCGTAAACGAAAAAACTCGCGAAGGATGCGTTTGAAACGGTTGCGTACAACGGCGCAGCCGACTTTTTTCGAAACGGAAATTCCGTATCTTAGGGGAGCCTCGCCCGTTTTCACAAAGACGATAAAATTCCTTGTATGGTATTTTCGTCCTTCCGCATAGCAGGCCTGAAAGGCCTCATGTTTGCGCAGTCGAAAGGAGCGGGGATACGAATACACACAGACCCCTAAGCGCTCAGGCGCTTGCGCCCCTTTGCACGGCGTCTACGCAAAACGGCGCGGCCACCGACTGTCTTCATCCGGGCACGGAAACCGTGGGTGCGCGCCCGACTCACTGTACTTGGCTGATAGGTTCTTTTCATATGTCCTCCATTAGGATACGCCGCTATTGCGGCTTGTATTTTGGAATACGCCAGTATTATGGCTTAAAAAAAATTAAGAGCAAAGATACACATCGCCATACTGCGCGTCAAGCACGAAAAAAAAGGAAAGGATAGCTCCTTCCCTTTCTTTCGTAACTTCTACGCCATTCCTTGCGCCTGACACTGGCTGGCCAAAAGCGCCATTGGTAGTCGCGTGGCGCCTCGCTGACCGAAAGTGCGAATTTCTCCTCTACTGCAGGGGATTACCCACCGGATCAACAGGACGCATGGGAAGCCTAACCGCACTGCCCTTCTTTTTTTTCTTGACAGGACCAAGCGCTCGCTGCGGGCGAGGCTTCATGGGCGCGATAGGCGCAGCCTGGGCTGTAGCCCGAACCGGCTGTTTTTTCCGCGCGACCTTGCGGACACGCTTTGAGTATTTGCGGTGCGAGCGACTGTAGCCGCGCTTTCTCTTCTCATCGAAAATGCTCTTCATGTCGAGCCTGGGCATATCGGCGGGATCTTTAAATTCCCTGCCGGCAAGCCTAAGCTGAATCGGTATCTGCGTTGAGCGCCAATACAGCCTTGCGCCGTGGTGGACAACCCACTCGTACACAAGATTCACACTCCCCCCGTCCCGTGTATAGGGAGGAACTTTCTCGCCATTGTAGCTGTCGTACGCAAAAGAAGGAAGGGGAAGTGCAACACATGCAATCAATAGTAACAGTCTTCCAAGACGCATTGCGACCTCCAGAGGCAAGTATTGCTTCATGCTCGGAAAAAATTTCTTTGCCCAAACCCGCAATTCGTCTGATTCGAAAAGCGCACACGTATCACCAATAAAAGCGCTGCGGACGACATGCTTATGCGGATCGTTACATATATACTATCGACAAAAATTCTTTTTTCTTAAGGCGTGGACTCTTTTTTTTCAAAACCATCTGGCGTACTATTTGCATTTATCGGGCCAATGATGAAAACTTCCAACTGAAGAGGTTCACGCGAGCAATGAGTGAAAAAGACGTTATTATCCAAAGCATCAATAAAAGCATCCCGTGCATTTCTCTCATCGGTATGCCAGGCGCCGGAAAAACAACAATAGGCAAGAGACTCGCTAACCGTCTGCGCTGGCCCTACATCGACAGCGACCATGTGATCGAAGCCTGTTACGGCCACAGGCTGCAGGATGTGGTCGATGCCACAGACAAGCAGGGCTTTATTGAGCTTGAAGCGCGGATCGTACAATCGCTGCGCATCCGCCGCTGCGTTCTTGGGACGGGCGGGAGTGTTGTCTACAGCGATGAGGCGATGACCTATCTTTCCGCATGCGGCTGCATCGTCTACCTCGATGTGCCGCTCGAAACACTTGCCGACCGCATTGCCGCAAACCCAGACCGGGGCATAGCCTGCGCCCCAGGCCAGACCTTGGCCGATCTCTACGCCGAGCGGGTGGCACTCTATCATAAATGGGCAGAAATTTGCTGTCCAAACAACAATGTCAGTCCCGACGACTGCGTCTCATGGATTTGCGACCATCTCCCTGAGCGCATCGGCAACTATCTCTCGCTGTAGGCAAAGTTTGTCCGCAAGGCACGGACCTAAAAAAGATTTTAAAAAAAATAAACAGCTCGGCCGTGTCTTCCAAACCCGCTTTACATCCCACGGTGCCTATCGTAACAGCCCCATGCCCCCACAATCATTCGGTATCCAAAGCTTGCCAAATCGCGATCTTCCGAAGAATAGGCGGATTTTTGGGGTTAAAGATACGAGCGTACGATTTTTTTTGTTCATCGATCTCAACGCGCAACCGCCCACGTGCAACACGCTTCTGCAGTATCTTGGATGTAATGCAAGGAACACGGAAAATTCGAGATACGCAGGAGAGAGCTGCACAAGGACGCCATTTCGTCTCAATCGACTGCCGGCACTTGTTTTCCGTCCTACACTCAGTTCGCAAATGGCACTCAATCTAGACCCGTGCAAACTTGCGTGAAACACGCAATGCACGACTTAAGATCCGCAAGTAAATCGCAGAAGACTGAGATCGCAACGCGCAAAGGATTCTCAATACGGCAAAATTCCTTGTGTACAATTCCCCTGAAATGATAACAAAATACTGCGCACCCGCCCCATAGTCCATGGGGCTTTTTTTTGGATCTTCGATAGGTTTCGTGGGTAGAAAAGCTACGGGCAGGCAGCGACCTTTCCCGTCGGCCACTCCCTCTTGGGCATCTTAACTTTGTTGCGCACCGGTGATTCTGCAGAAATACCTGCTCTGCGAAACCTGCGAAGCTTCTCTGCGCCTCATCGAACGCCTCTTTCTACCTTGCAGCGGCGTCCGTCAAGGGGCCGCTTCGCCGCTACGCGCCCTTGACTGTCCGCCTTTCTGCGTAGGTCAAAAGGCGAAGCGATGCTGGCTCCGAGGAAGATTTAAGGTGAAGCAGATCTCACAATGAAACGACTCCGAAGGCGGCATTCGCCAAGGTCCA
>JAFTDR010000205.1 GCA_017454105.1 Desulfovibrionaceae bacterium
CAGATCGAACAATGAAACCGAAGATGCCATTCCCCCCTGCCAAGCGGTTGCACCACAAGCAGACAGGAAAGTACGTCGTGAAGACGGGAGAAGCGCAGTTATACTCGACCGCACTATGGTTTTCCACGCGCCAATCGACCAGTCACGAGTATATACTCGCGACGGCACTTCGGAGGACGTGCGTGGTCCAGCCGTTTGTGTCGGGATGCATGTTGCCCGCAGCATTACCCGGCTGCATACTAGTTTTCCCACGAAAGACAAAGGAGTAGGGCTATACTGCGGCCAGAAAAAAAAGTTGCCACTTTGAGCTGACTCCCGTTCGCAAATATGTCAGTTTGTTTCTCGCTCAAGTATAGCTCACAATAGGCCCACACCCTTGCGCCGAACATTTTACACACTCAAGAACAAGGAGGCGGCGTTTCCTTCGCCGTGAACGGCAAGATGCAACGCTGAAAGCAAATGAAAGAAATCACGAAGATCCTCTGTGCAGTCGACCTTTCCGAACACAGTAAGCAAGTAGCCGAATATGCAGCGACGCTCGCCAAAAAACTTGGAGCGAGTGTGCTTGTCGTGTACACAGCGCCTTCCCTCAGTCAGTATGTCGGTTTCCATGTTCCCCCGAACACCATCGAAAACTTCGTGGGCGAAATCGTGACGGGTGCGGAGCAGTCGATGCAATCCTTTGTTGCGGAAAACTTTCCAGGTATCGACGCGCATGGACAGGTCCTTATTGGCTACGCCGCAGAAGAAATTCTCAACCGTGCCTCTGAGGAACATGTCGATATGATTATCATGGGTACCCACGGTCGCAAAGGAATTGACCGCATTCTCTTTGGATCCGTTGCTGAGAAAGTCGTTAAAAACGCCCGTATTCCTGTTTTGACAATTCGCCCAACTATGTAAGCAAACACAAAAAAAACCGCCAATACGGCGGTTTTTCTGTGTCCGAGGTAGATTCATGTACATTTGCAGTCTAAGGAGCCAGATTGAAGCGCTCGACCCGTACACACCTGGACTCTCAATCGATGAGATCAGACAAAAATATGGCTTAACGTCCATCATCAAGATGGCAAGCAACGAAAATCCGCTCGGAACTTCGCCACTTGTCCAGGAGGCCATTGCGCGGCACGCAGGGGATGTTTTCCGCTATCCCAGAGGTGGCAATCCCAGGCTCATCGAAGCGCTCGCAAACCATCACGGGGTATCGCGGAATTCTCTTGTTGTTGGCAATGGATCCGATGAGATTATCGATCTCCTTATCCGCATCCTCGCAGATCCTGACAAACACACTATCGTCTGCTCAAATCCCTGTTTTGCGCTCTATCCCATACAGTCACGCATCGCAGGCGTGCCCCTCCGCCGTACGCAACTCAAAGAGGATTTTTCCTTTGATTTTGAGGGACTTCTCTCCTCGGTCGATGAAAAAACGCGCCTTGTTTTTCTGACAACTCCCGACAATCCGTCAGGTTTTTGTCCAGAGAGAGAGCATGTCCTGCAATTTGCCAAGGACATCTCTAAGAAAAACGATCACTGCCTTCTTCTTATCGATGAGGCCTACATGGACTTTGCCCCCGACGAGAAAGCCGCTTCACTCCTTGCAGGGCACTGTATGCCGGACAATGTCGGCATTATGCGGACATTCTCAAAGAGTTTCGGCTTGGCAGGGCTTAGGCTCGGCTACGCCGTTCTTCCAGAAACCCTTGCCAATGCCTTCTGGCGCGCCAGACTGCCGTTTTCAGTCAACATCCTTGCGGAGGAGGCCGGTCTCGCGGCTCTTACAGACACGGCTTTTCGGGAGGCGACACTAGAAACTGTCAGAACAGAACGCGCGCGTCTTTTTGAGGAACTGAGAGCCCTGGGTTGCACAGTATGGCCAAGCGCGGCCAATTATCTCCTCTTCGCGCTACCAAAGGGAATGGGCAGTGCCGAAGACTGCTTTACAACTCTTTTACAGGCCGGCATAATTATCCGCCTGCTCAAAAGCTATTCTCTTCCAAGCCATATACGTGTCAGTATCGGCAATACACAGGAAAACACAGCGTTTCTCCGCGCAATGCGGTCCTATCTTTCAAGGTAATGAGGAGCCTGCATGGATTTACGCACACGCCTTATTGTGACAATCGATGGACCTTCAGGCGTTGGAAAAACGACACTTGCACGCCGTCTCGCAAAGAAACTTGGACTGCCCTGCTTGGATACTGGAGCCATGTTCCGCGTGATAGCACTCAAAATAGGACCAGAAGCGCTGATACTCAAAAAAGATGAGCTAACTCGCCAGTGCGGCGCCCTCTCCTTCACACTTCGCGGCTCTGGAGAGTCGACAACGCTCCTCTGCAACAATGAACCGGTCGAATCGGCCATCAGAACAGAAACAATCGGCATGCTGGCCTCGCATATAGCCCAAAGGCCGGAAATACGGACGATCCTAGGCGATATCCAAAGAGAGATGGGCGCGCACACATCGCTCGTTGCGGAAGGCCGGGATATGGGCAGCGTTATTTTTCCAGATGCCCGCTTCAAATTTTTCCTTGATGCGACACTAGAGGCGCGGGCTATGCGCAGAATGCACGATGCGGCAAATGCCGATGCGCCTACCGATCTTAAGACACTGACAGAGCAGATGCGGCAAAGAGACCTGCAGGATCGCTCACGAGCTATTGCGCCCCTGAAAGCTGCGGAAGACGCCATCTGTATAGACACCTCAGACTACACACTCGATGAAGTCGAGCATATTATGCTTGAGCATATCAAAACAAAGGGTGGCGCAGCTTTTTTTGCCTAAAAACGACAAACGCCGATGCACAAAATGCACCGGCGTTGTTCCCCTTGCAATATTTCTTCCGGCACCGTTCACCGTTCGCGTAACGGTGCCGGAAGAAGAGACGGGGAGGATATATATGCCTTGGAACAAGCCCCTTTTACGCAGCAATGGTTTCAAAAAGTTCCCTGGCATTGACGTTGTTCGGATCAGCTTCAAGCACTTTTTCGAGGAGTACCTTGGCTTCATCGTTTCTGCCGAGTGTCATCAGGCAGCCTGCGAGAGAAACACGGACGGACTCCACTTCTCCCGTAACTTCAAGTGACTTCTCAAGATAGGGCAAAAGCTCCTCGACACGACCCAACTGATAGGATTCACGAACAAAACAATTCAAGGCGACCATATTGTTTGCGCAGAGATCAAGGGACTTGCGGAACCAAGTATAGGCTTCTTCATGCGCGCCCTTTTCCATATGGACAAGACCAATCCCGCAGAGGGCTTTGTCGGTCTCTTCCACAGAAGCGGCCTTCTGATACAGACAAAGAGCTGTGTCCAAATCCGAGCGCTGCACGGCTACTGTTGCGAGACCCATGTAGGGGGCGGAACTTTCTGCATTGTTTTCAGCGGCTTTGCGATAGTACTCTTCAGCCTTATCAAAATCACCCATGAAAAGATAGCATTCGCCCAATTCCTTGTTGATCTCATAATCCATTTGACTACTCATTGTTTCCTCCCCATGAGTTTGTAGACCTCGTAGAATGTGAGGTTGTTGTTTGCTCTCTTTATTGCAGAAAGCATGCCAAGGGAGGAGGACCGCATACAGTGCGCATTTCACGCCATTCCAGGAAGTTTTTTCCGAAAAACACCATGCATCTTTTGCCGAAAATGCGCGTTTTTTCGCAGAACAGGGGGAAGATACGTCATACCCTGTCCGACTCTTGACAGTTCGCGCACCCGCAATCACAAAAACGCATGGCATTTCGCGATCGCAAGCACACCTATATAGAAATAAAAATCTGCCGATGAGTACAATACAGAGTTCTGTCAAGTTTCGGACTCTCATTGTTGCGTGCTATAGTCACTTTTTTTCTGGCGTACGTAGAGTCATATACAGAGGAGGCCATGGGTGCGAAGCCGCAGCCAAAAGACAGCCCCGCCATGGGAAGCGTTTTGTATACGCAGGCTTTCTCTTGAACAAAGAGTCACCATGTCGAGCCATGCTCAATGCTTTTACGCCATTCGGCCCAGAGTATGAGGGTTTGACCAAGAAGCACTGTCTCGCAGCTTGTATGCGCTTGCGCCCATTGGGTACTTACGCTCCAAAAGAATACCCGTGGCCTATACTCAAGCGAGAAAAAAAGTGACTCTGCCTCATGTATGAGGTTCCTAAAAACAAGTGACTGCATTAGCCAGACTGCTAACAAATCTCTTTCTGCCCGCAATATACGAGTTGAGAGCGTACTCTGGCCGCACGGTGAAACCAGCCTCTAAGAAGTAGGTTTGCGTACGCTTGGTATATACCCGACAGCATAATGATTTTCCCTGTCAGCCAAAGGGAAGGGACCTCAATTTGCCGGCGCCCACAGGACTCGTGTAGCGGGAAGAATCATTGTGACGCCGAGTATACCCTGTATACAGGTTTTCTGCCTTAGAGAATCCCTGTCACGTTTTTTTCTTTGCAGCAAAGTCCTAACAAAGCCCCCCATAGAAAAGGCGAGCCTTGCGTCCTGTATGCACAACGCTTGCGCACAAGAAATGCTCAGAGAAGCAACAGATCCTACGTTTTAAAGCGTCACACAGGATTAGAAAAGAGCGTAGGTGCCGCGTTCTTCTGTGAATCCCAGTGCAAGTAGGCAATCTGACAGAACATCTCTTTTCGCTTTCGTCCTCGCGACGGCGGAACCTCGCAATTTCTCTTAAGTTTTGCAGGAAGATTGCACCCGTAGCACGTATACTGCGGTCAGAAAAAAAATGACATTTTTTGTGTCGAAGAGACGTAAACAGGATTGCATCATCTTTTCTGGAGTACACGCAAGCGAGACAGAAACTTTTTTTCTCCCCAGAGTACATAAGCCCCCAGATCCTGGAACAGCATACATCAAACAGAATCTCTTTTTTTCTGCCATATCTGTATCCATTCAGACTGAGCATGAGCTATCCAAAAACAAAGGAACCAAGCCTCGCGATCAAACTGGACATAGAGTGCGTTCTCAAGAGATTCCTAAGAGATTCCTACAATGCGAATCGTCCATTCTCGCTAAGCCGGAAGCGCTACACGGAGGAGAGCCGCAGTCTTTCTGATCTTCCTATAGGCTTTTCGTCTCAAAAGCTCCATTACATGCCGGGAAATAGAAAGCAGAACCCTCCAGGAACTGGCATACGCAAACTCGCACGATTGCGCAAAAAATACGCTCTGGAATGTCCCCATATGGCCACGCGCACAGTTTCCGACGATATGCCAAGCTACACGCTTTCTTTCGCTAGTGATCGTTTTATTTTGCCGCGTACCCCTTCTTCGTCTCAAAAGCTCGCTCAACGACTACGCGATGGCGACAGGGCAAACTTTTCTCAAGACTGCCGGCATACCACGCAAGCCATACAGTCACATTCAAGCACTACCGAGAAGCGCAGTGATTCTTCCCGTAGTGACTTACTCGCGAAAAACACATTCGAGTTCCTGGTTGCAGACGGCAAGCAGCCTCTCGCTTGCGGGCAGAAATACAGGGCCCACGCTTGGCCTATACTCTGCGAAGCAGAACACTCAAGATCACTTGTATTCTGGCTCGAGTGGGCCACTCCCCGCAAAAAAACAAACTTCCGCTGTGTATCAGGGAGAGAGCGGCGATATGCTCCCTTGTAAAGCAAGTGGTGCGCTATTGAAGGGAGGCGGAATCCTGTTTCCAGGAAAAAAAAGCTCCCAAGAGCGCGAAAAACCAGAGTCTAAGGAAAAATGTTCCTAGCAAAGAGATGTACAACCCGCATAAATAAAGGCTTTTCCTTATCTTGAGCTTTGGCATGCATCTTGTAAAAATACGAGAAAACGAAAACGCCAACGCTGGAGGCGATTATGGATATCAGCAGCCAACACATGGATGAGCTATTTCGCATAGAAAGACAGCAATCTCCGCAACAGGCACAGAAGAAAGTAACAGGTTCAGCTGAGAACTTTGGAGATATTCTTAACAATGCCCTGGTTGCCCAGGAGCCATCAGATACATCTCCCATGTACACAAGCCTGCTTCCGCGTTCTGAACAGGCAGACATGATAAGCAAGATGCTCCTGCAACCCCTAAACCAGGATAGCGGCGAAGCGCTCACCCCACATTTTCTGCAAGACACCCTTGCAAACGCATCAGGCACATTGGATCTTTGGGACTCCTACGCTAAAACACTTGAATCCGCATCAGGAAATAATGGACTGCGCGACGCATACTCAATACTCGAAAACATCGGCGTTCAAATTTCGCAGCTCAAGAATCGTGCGGCGTCTCTCAAGTCAAATGATTTCGGACTCAATTCTCTAATCAATGAGCTTGATATCATGGCGACAACAGAACGTATCAAGTTCAATCGTGGAGATTATGCGTAAA
>JAFTDR010000018.1 GCA_017454105.1 Desulfovibrionaceae bacterium
AGCTGTTTGACGGGATGACCCTCAAGAGTCCCAACTCATTTGAGCAGCCCCATAAGGCCGCTTAATGAGGGCGGAAAGGCGCGTGTTATAACGGCCTCGGCTCATTCTAAAAGGTGCAATTTTATTTCTGGCCGGAGTATACTCCCTTCTTTCAGCGAGCCAAGAACAAACACGCCTTGGGATCTGCTCAACTCTCGCTACCAGCTGCTGTGTTCGGGACGTTCACCCTATAGTTTGTATGCATGCCGGGCACACAAATGATATTTTTGCAAGCGTACGTCAGCACAAAAGTCTGGTATTTTCAACTCTCAGTGGCAACTTTTTTTTTGAGCGCAGTACACGTCCGCAGGACGAGACGGCAAAGCCGCAAGCCCAGAACTCTGTGGGCGTCCCTACAGCGTCAAATCGGTGGCAACTTTCTTGTGATCCCATGAGTGCGGCGCATTGAGATGATCTATGCACCTATAAGTTGGAGTGCCATTTGCGGCGTAGAATTAGCTTGTGAGAGCATTGCCACAGCAGATTGGGTGAGAATTTGATTCCGTACGAAGTTTGTCATTTCTGATCCGACGTCTATATCCGATATTCTCGATTCTGACATCTGGAGATTTTCTGCCTCAAGTGTAATATTCGAGAGAGTGTTTTCCAGTCTATTTTGCAGGGCTCCTAAGTGAGCGCGTATCGTATCCTTTCTCGTTATCGCGTTGTCGATTTTCGCGAGCATTTTTTGAGCGCGTTCTTGCGTTTCTAAATTCATAACAGGAACATAGTGTTCAATTTCCTGCGTGTATGTCGCCCCGTCTATTTCTTGGGCTTCGACATATGTTTTTTCAAGCGCTTCTCTCAGCTCATCCACAGTGAGAGTGTCCGGCAATTTCGCCTTGATTCTCAGATTGTAATTATTACAGACGCCATTCGCATGGCCGCCAATTATGAAGACGAGCGGTTCAGTCAAGGATGTTATTTGTATCTCTTCTGTGCCTGCGGATTCGTTTTGGTCTGTGCCCATCTTGACAGTCATTGAATTGAAGGTATAGCTTTCTCCCGCGCTGTTCATGACATGATTTGTGTCGAGACTGGCGTTTGCATCGAATGATTGGTTGAACTTGATAATATTTTCCGCATCGAGGCCATTCCACCAGACTGATGAGGTCGGATCATCAACGCTGTATCCGGTTAATTGCTCTCCATTTTTTCTGAATAGCGATACATGCGGCTTATGATAATAGGTCCCTGCATTTTCTGATTCTATGGTTATATCGGTAAGATTTATTGTTTCTGGAATATAATACCGGTCTAAACCTGTAAACCATTTTTCATCTCCTTCACCGGCAATTTTGCTGCTTACAGAAAATTCAAACCAACTATCTCTTCCATCACTTGTGACGGTATAGTTATTTTGCAGGCCACTCTTAAGAGCGGGAATGGTTACTTTTTCAGTAATAGTTATTGTTTCGATGATTGTGATTGAGTCATCGTCGCCATCCTGCTCGAAGAGAGAATTGATTGTTGCCGGGGGGATTTCTATGTAATAATAGTCTTCTGCGGAATCGTTGCGACTGCCGAAATGAACTTTCATCGCACCTGTTGCCTGCTCTTCTTCGCCACTGTGAGGACCTTTGAGATTACCGTTTAGAAGATGAATGCCGTTAAAGTCTGTCGCATTGGCTATTCTGTCGATTTCAGAGGCCATTTGCTGAAATTCAGAGCTGATCATAAGTCTCTGGACAGAATCGTAGGTGCCTGTCGCGGCTTGCTCGGCAAGTTCTTTCATTCGTATCAGTTTTTCATCGATGATTGAGAGCGCACCGTCTGCAGTCTGAAGTAGAGAAATGGCATCGTTTGTGTTTCTGCAGCCTTGCTGTAGGGCCGAAATATTCGTTCTCATGAGTTCTCGGATAGCGAGTCCTGCAGCATCGTCGGCCGCTCTGTTTACGCGTAAACCTGTACTGAGCCGCTCAGTGGATGTCGAGAGATTCCCGTAGTGCTGTCTCAAATTGTTTGCCACGTTTTGCGCCATGAGATTGCTGGAAATTGCTAGGGACATCACGTACTCCAGATTTGGCAATTTACAAAATAGACTATCAATATATTGCATAAAATGTGCCAATATCTTTCGTACCTTGCATTTCATGGGCTTCGATCGTCAATTGCAGTGCGCTTTAGGCAGGTATCGGCAAATTTCCCAGCGTACGGATTGCGAGACTACCGCGTCACGCGATCCACAGAGAATCAGACGGTTCAGTCTCTTCACAGTTTCCGAAGGCATTCTTTCTTTTCGTACGTCTCAGGTTGACAAGGCCAAGCTGGTCACGATCTTGGGGAGTAACACTTCCACTGCCGGGATTGAACGATACTCCTGAAACGCGCACACACGAGGAACTCTTTTCGCGTAACGAGCAGGCGGCCCACGCTGAACTTTCTTGAAATGCTTTTGCCCTTGTGCGTAGGCCACCCGCTAAGAAGTGTAGCCATGAGGCCCGTCCCTCGTGAATCAGCGCGTGATTGGTACCTACCTGCTACGATGTCTACCGTATACTCGTAACGAAATCTTCCTTCTCAATTTTTGGGGCCAGGCAAGTAGCGAAACCGATCAAGAGGGAAGCAGAATATCGTTTGCGCCGGGAGGATATACGGAGGCGAGCGCATAGTACTCTTTTTTTCTTGTGAGCGACTCTTCCCTGCCATACAGGATCTCTTAAGGGTACATTCCAGTTTGAAAAAGACTTTACTTTTTTAAAAGAATACTTCTTCATCCAATCGAAGCATAGTATTCCTGTGAGGAAATTTTTTCCTCGCAATACTCTTGTACACTCTCTGCTGTGGACGTCGAACTCCCTGTGGTATACCTGGCCGCGTAACGATTTTCCCCTGAGTGACAAAAAAAAGTGACCTGAATTCTCCGACACCCGTTGGGTTCACTTCGTGTCGCAGGGAAGACTCTTTGTGACGCCGAGTTGCCTGCTTGGCGTATGCTTTTCACTCGACGCCAAAGATCTTCTTATACAAGAGCCAGAAACAAGCTGCCATATTTGCAAACGGGAGCCAGGGCAGAGTCTAGTATTTTCAACTTTAAGCGGTAATTTTTTTTCTGCCCGTAGTATAATCCAAGAAATATCGTAAAGATACTTGAAGTAAGAAGCTCTGGCTTACGCCAGAGTGCTGAGTGCTACTCGGGCGTCACAATGATTCTTCCCCGCGACACGCAGTTAACCCCAACGGGTGCTGAGTACTTGCGCGGGAAAACCATTATGCGTCCAGGTATATATTTGCGGATGCGTACGTGGTGGGCCGACCAGGCCGGGACAGGAAGCGCTTCCATGAAGTTCTCTTGTCCCAGGTGGAGAATATCTAGCTCATCGTTTTATAGTGTGGGGGGAATTGTTGCTCCCCTTCATGAACGCTTGGACAAAGAG
>JAFTDR010000206.1 GCA_017454105.1 Desulfovibrionaceae bacterium
CTTGCCAACATGACGGAAGAGGAATTTTCACAGGCACTGCCCGTTGGCCTTTTAACTCTTCGTCGATGGGAATCGTCGGAAGAGGGGGTGCTGAATATGCGACCCGATAAAATCAAACTCGTTTCAGCGTTCCAAGAAAAGTTGTTTGCATAAAGAAGCGTTCCTCTGTTCAGGCTTCCGTGCTTGTCTGGGATGTGCGGGGCACTTGCGCTTTGGCATTCTGCAGCCACAAAGAAAATTTATGCTCTTGCTGCCAAGAAGTCGGTATGACACGTCTATACTCAAGCCAGAAAAAAATGTGCTTCGCAATGTTTCGTGGATCCATCCCCCCCCCTCGGATGCCGGTTCTACCGGTGCGACCGATGACGGTAGGGCTCGGTCGAGATTGATCCGTTTCGAACCGGTGCTTGGCGAATGCCGCCTGCGGAGCAGTCTATTGAAAAGGAGAGCATTCACCTTAAGCTTCCCTGGAGTCAGCGTCGATGAGCCTTTCTACCGACTCAGCAAGGAGGACTGTCAAGGGTGCGAAGCAAGCGAAGCGATCCCTTGACGGACGTAGCTTGAAGGTAGAAAAAGGCTTAAGACGTGGCAAGGGGATGCTTCCCTGGTGAAGCAGAGATTCTTAATAACGTTACTATAACTCTCTCGTTCAATGACTTTCCTGTCTGTTCATAACGGTAGCAGAGTTTTGAGGTGCCCAAGATGTTTATATCTTCCCTTTTTTTCAATACTGCCTTGAACCTCAATCGAACGGTCTTCAACTCCGCAATCCAGACAGTGCGTCCTGCCAGATTTGCTGGCGTTAAGTATGATCAGGAAGTTATTGAACTCGATGCAAGGCCACACAAACATTGGCAGCACAGGTGTCCTCATTGCATGGAGTCATGTCGCGTTTACGATCATCAGTCAGGGATTGTGTCCTGGCGCGCAGGCACTTTTTGCGGTGAACCTGTCTATCTTACTTATTCACCTGCTCGCATTTTTTGCCCTGAACACGGCGTTATAAGGGAGTATCTTCCCTGGGTCTGTGGCAGATCATGGTTTACTCTCGACTTTTGCTATGAAGTAGCCTGGGCAGCAAGGTTCATGCCCAAATCAGCAGTATCCGCGTTCTATCGGATTTCCTGGCAGGCTGTGGGAAATTGCATTGCGATTGCTCATGAGCATCTTGAGCCGGATGTATCCCTGCGTCTTATAGGTCTAAAACGTATATGTGTTGATGAAACCAGCTACTCTAAGGGGCAAAAGTATATCACAGTTGTTTACGACATGGATCGTTGCCAGGTCGTGTGGATGAGCGAAGGTCATGGATTGGAAGTCTTCACAGAATTTTGCCTTACGCTGACAGAGGAACAGAGAGATAAAATAGAAATCGTTGCAGGTGACGGCGCAAGGTGGATTGACACGGCTACCCATGATCACTTCCACAATGCACACAGGTGCATTGATCCTTTTCATCTGGTGGGATGGGCAAACGACGCCCTTGATGAAGTGCGTAGCGAGGCAGTGCGCGAGGCGCGTCAGGTATACGCTGAGACTGAACGCCGTTTTATGGAGGGCATTGAGGTTAGTTCTGAGGCAATTGAAAAGGCCGAGGCTGAACTGGAAGAAGCTGAAAATTCAGGTGATACTCAAAAAGTTGAAAATTTAAAAAAATATATTAAAGCGATTAAAGACTTGAAAGAAGGAAAAAAAGTCAAAAAAATCAATAGGCTGCGCATCTGTTTAACCCCTGAACAGCAACAAGTTCTTAAGGAACTTAAAGCAATAGCAAAGGATCTTAAGAACGCCAGATACGCCGTTGGCAAAAATCCTGAGAATAGGACGGAACACCAAGAGGAAAAATTGAAGGTGATAGAAGCCAACTCTCCGACTTTATACAAAGGCTACGAGCTAAAAGAGGAACTTCGGCAGATCTCACACATGAAAGATGCAAAGGCGGCAGAAGCCGAGCTTGACCGATGGATTGGGAAAGCAAAAAACTCAGGGATACCAGCTTTTGTCACTCTGGCTGAAAAGATAGAGCGTCACAGGCAAAACCTCTTAAACACTATCAGGTATGGTGCTAACAGTTCCCAGAGCGAGAGTTGTAATGCCAAAATTAAAAAAATTATCAGAAGAGTACAGGGGTTCAGGAACTTGGACACTCTTTTTGCCACGATTTATCTGGAATGCTCGGACTTAGTTATCCCTCTGCCGCATAGGCCTCAATTCACAGCCGAACAGATTGCGGAAAACCGACGTAAGGCAAGAGAAATGAGGCAAAGAAGAGAGGAGGCTAGGAGGAACGGAAGAGCCGCATAGAATGCGGACTTACGCCATGGATTGCCCCCTCTTCTCGCCACGAAACCTTTCGAAAACCCCAAAATTTTTCTGTTGCGGGTTACAAATAGAAGATATATCTCTTCCATTTTTTCAGCGACATACTCTATCCCAAAGCAACCGCTGAGCAGTTTGCTTAAAATTGGTGCTTCGCAAGGTTTCGTGGGTACATCCCCCCCTCGGAGGCCGGTTCTACCGGTGCGGCCGATGACGGAAGGGCTCGGTCGAGATTGATCCGTTTCGAACCGGTGCTTGGCGAATGCCGCCTGCGGAGCAGTCTATTGAAAAGGAGTGCATTCACCTTAAGCTTCCCCGGAGCCAGCGTCGATGAGCCTTTCTACCGACGCAGCAAGGAGGACGTCAAGGGTGCGAAGCAAGCGAAGCGATCCCTTGACGGACGCCGCGGCAAGGTAGAAAAAGGCTTGAGACGCGGCAAGGGGAAGCTTCCTTGGTGAAGCAGAGATTCCCATGAAATAACTACGATGAAAAACCGGGATCCTGCATTTTTTGGGCACGACAAAGCGCCCGACATCTTCAATTTGAAAATTCGGTCCAGAGATTCGTCCTAAAATCGAAAATTTAGGACGCAGCAGAGCATCTGAAATCGCAAAATTACGGTGCATGGGAGCACCTGGAATCTTGAAAGATCTCAGTCACGCTGATTCAATGTACACGCTGCAAACAGCCGACCCACTGCGTTCTTCAGTGTTGCAGATACATTGAGTATGTAGAGTGTCCTAGAATCTGCGATTCTGGAATGCATAAATCTTTTATACCTCCTGTTAGATCGGTATTGCAGTGAGATCCTCCAATTAGACATAAGCGCGCCGTACAATTGCACTGTCTACCGCTTTTATGACAGATCAACGGTTTGCTTGTTGTTCCAATTGATAGGATGTAGAAGTTGTAACCACACCTGTTTCCTTATCTGTAACAGTGATGTCCAGGTTTTTAAGAGACAACAACTTACGAAACCAACGAGCCTTATTCCTGATGCAACTGATCTGCTGATAATCGATTTGCGGATCTTTGTAGGGCTGTTGATGCGAGAGATCATAGTGCACCATCTTTGCAATCTTGTGTGCGATAGCCACTATGCTCCTTTTATAGCCGAGTCGTATGACCAAACTTTGGTGCTTTGATCGAAATGTCGTGTTTTTTGTTCTGACAGCTGATGAAGCTGCCTCGCAAAAAGCATTTCTCAAGTATCTGTCACCATGTCTGCGTGACTTCCCGGTTCTCTTCGAATTGGATTCATGATTACCTGGACAAAGCCCTAACCATGACGCGAACCTCTCCGCCTTCGAAAATGCTTCCAGGAATTTGGTACCTCCGCCTATCTCAATAAGAATGATGGCAGCAGAGATCTCATCAATACCAGGAATAGTCTGGAGTAGATCGAAGTTTTTTCCTTCGAGTCTCTTGACTTCAGCAATAATAAACTCTCTGCTTTGCTGAATCTCTTCCTCAAGCGTCTGTCTATGCGACGATTACTCTCAATGGTCTTCTTCAGGGCATCAGTCATATTCCCAGCAAAGGCTTTGAGTAGATCTTCTCTGCTTGCCTTAAGCCTTTGGCTTCCTATTTGAGCATAGACAATCTCGACGATCTCTTCTGGCGTTATACCGTCCAAAATCGCTTTCTTTGCTACCGTCGCGATCTTGCCGAATTGATCGGAAAAGACCTCCAGGTGGAAGCCACCTGTTGCAAAGATCTTGGTTTCGCGATTTTTGAAGGTTGCCAAGGTTTGTATCTGCTTCGTGAAATTCCTTTCGAAGGCACGAAGGTGTCTATACTCTTGAGTCGGGATATACGATTGCCTGTAACTGCCATTGACAGCAACAAGAGCCAACCAGGCGGCATCTTCTTGATCCGTCTTCTGTCCAGCCAATCGCTTAACATGCGCCGGATTCACGACAGAAATCGGTAATCCAGCCTGCTCAAGCGCATCATACGGTGCCATCCAATACGGATCTGTGCTTTCGATAACGATTGAACCGGGATGAAATTTACCACACCAATTCACAAACGCAGGGAGTTCTCCATACGTTGTAGGGAAAACTTCTCGTGTTTGTATCCATGTGCCGTCTGTTGACTTCTGCAAGCTACAGCAGACGACGTTGTCGCTATGCACGTCCAAGCCTATCGCAGACTCGTGGCATATCGGTCTATCATTGAGAACTACGGTCGTTTCCACTCGATCCTTCGAGAGAAAAGATTGAAGGCTGCCCCACGTACGTCAATGCATGCAAGGGGGCAATCCCTTGCAGCCACAGTTTCCCATTGGTGCACAAGGCGACATAGCGGGGTACGCACGATACGTGGGAGGGCAAGTTCTTAGCCGGCAACGAAGTGCCAAATATATATCGCTCACACTGTAGCCTTCAATTGAAGCATATAATGCAGCTTTGAAAAAATGCAAGGAGGAAGAATTTTTGGATTGAACCGTCGTCAATCAGGTCTGCAAACGCCGAGTCTTGGCAGCAGGTAGGATATTCAACAAGCAGGAGTTTGGCCACCCATGCGGCCTCCAAGGGGTATTTCATCTAGCGGGGCGAATCTTGGCGGATTCATGGGGAGCTCTAAGGGATTCCTTGTTCGACGGCCTTGATGCCGCCCGCAACTCCCTTATTCCGCTATCGCAAACCATGAAAGAGGACATTGAAAAACTCAGGCAATGGGCACGTTCCAGAGCCAGAATTGCCAATACCCCCGACACGGAAAAACTCGAAGTACGCAAACTCAGGCGAACGCCACAAATAAGGACTACCGCAACACCCTCAACCGCTATCCATTAAGGA
>JAFTDR010000207.1 GCA_017454105.1 Desulfovibrionaceae bacterium
CCACAAATCAGGCGTTTCAGTCGCTTTACAGTTTTCTTGGGGCACTCGTACTTTCTTTTCGGAGCGACTGGCATACGCCAAGATGCTCTGCATCGTGTACAGGGATTGAACGCTAGGAAAGGAATCCGTATTACAATTCGAGAAGTTGATTGCAATGAGTTGTGCCCCCTCACAGTGAGAGTATCTGGCCTCTCTGCCATAAGTTCCCCCAGTCTATTGCAATCAATCAGTAGAATCGTAATACACGCGGAAACAATATGAGGTTCCTAAAATAGCAGTATATTATGCGTGTTTGGCATGTCGTTGCAGTGTGAATTAGCGCATGTATGCGGCCTTAGGCTATGCCATGGTACTCGTAGCCTGCGTCCTCAATGGCCTTTTTGAATGCGGCTTCCGCAACTGGGGCGTCAAGAGAGACCACAACTTCATTCTTGGTGTGCTGTGCAAGGGCGCTTGAGACCCCTTCGAGCGCTTGAAGTGCTTTCTGCACTCGCCCCTCGCAGTGGGCGCACATCATGCCTACGACACGCAGGGTTTTTGTCTCGCCTGCGCTTTTTTCCTGGGTTGCGATGTCACACAGTTTGTCAAGCGGCAGGGGCTCGACCGCCTTGTCTTTTTTCGTGTCGTGGATGTTTACGAAATTGAGGCGCAGGGCGTTTGAGACCACGCAGAAACTGGAAAGGCTCATGGCGAGGGCCGCAAAGACTGGGCTCAGTTCCAGGTTTACGATTGGCAAAAAAAGGCCAGCGGCCAGGGGGATGCCGAGTATATTGTAGAAAAAGGCCCAGAAGAGATTCTGGCGGATTGTGGCCACTGTGGCCCGGCTCAATCTGAGAGCGGCCGGCACATCGGTTAGGCGGTTTCTGACAAGCACAACGCTTGCCGCATCGATTGCGACATCTGTGCCCGCGCCGATGGCAATTCCTGTGTCGGCTCGGGTGAGGGCCGGGGCGTCGTTTATGCCGTCGCCGACCATGGCAGTGTAGGCTATCTCGTTTAGCTTGGCCACGATTTTTTCTTTTCCGTCTGGCCGCATATTGGCGA
Organism: Desulfovibrionaceae bacterium; assembly: GCA_017454105.1. Classification (GTDB taxonomy): domain Bacteria; phylum Desulfobacterota; class Desulfovibrionia; order Desulfovibrionales; family Desulfovibrionaceae; genus Desulfovibrio. The sequence continues at coordinate 1,045 of JAFTDR010000207.1, forward strand.
CAACCGTGTCAACGCCTGCCTGCTTTGCAATGGCGTCCGCCGTGCGTTTATTGTCGCCTGTGAGCATGACAACGCGCACGCCCATGCCGCGCAATTCCTGAACCGCCTGAGCGCTGTTTTCTTTGAGCGTGTCCGCGACAGCGATAATGCCCAGAAGGCGTCCGTCCTTGCTGAAATAGATCGGGGTTTTTCCGTCTGAAGCGAGAGTGAGAGCCTGTTTCGTTGTTTCTTCAGGGATTGTGGTTTTTTGGCTGATAAAATCGTAATTGCCGGCAGAAAGTACGGAGCCATCGAGGGTTGCGCGTAAGCCATTTCCAGGATAGGCGCGGAAATCGCTGACAGGCTTAGGCTGCATGCCCTCTTGTTCTGCCCGCGTAACTATGGCCCGGGCCAGGGGATGCTCGCTTCTGCTCTCAAGGGCGAGTGCGAGTGCAAGCAGGCTCTTTTTTGTTTCAGAGGGCGCGGGCAGGATATCTGTTATCACAGGCTCGCCTGTTGTGATCGTGCCTGTTTTGTCGAGAGCGACAATCCGCGTTTTGCCGCTCATTTCAAGGGCCTGGGCAGTTTTAAAGAGAATGCCATTGCGTGCGCCAAGGCCGTTACCGACCATGATAGCGACAGGCGTTGCGAGGCCAAGAGCGCAGGGGCAGCTTATGACTAAGACCGCTATGCCGCGGGTGAGTGCAAAACCCGCGCTTTCCCCGGCTATAAGCCAGGCAAGCGTTGTGAGAACGGCAATGGTTATGACTGTCGGCACAAAGTAGAAGGCCACGCGGTCAGCAAGCTTCGCGATAGGCGCCTTTGTTGCCGCGGCATCACTCACCATGCGGATAATTTGGGCGAGGGTTGTGTCGTGGCCCACGCGTGTTGCCCGGCATTTGAGATAGCCTGACTGATTTGTTGTTGCGGCAGAGACAGCATCTCCCACGCTTTTGTCCACAGGAATGCTCTCGCCTGTGAGCGCGGACTCATTGACAGCACTCATGCCCTCGACAATTTCGCCGTCCACAGGAATGTTCTCTCCTGGCCGCACAACAAAAATATCGCCGACCGCGACATCTCCTATGGGGACCTGTATCTCTTTGCCCTCGCGCAAAACAGTGGCTTTTTTAGGAGAGAGACGCATGAGGCTTTTGAGCGCATCCGTTGTCTTGCCCTTGCTGCGCGCTTCAAGCATTTTGCCCACAGTGATGAGCGTAAGAATCATGGCCGCGCTTTCAAAATAGAGGTCGTGTGTGGCCGTATTCTGTGCTTGGTCGTGGATAAGCGTAAAGAGAACCCATGTACTCCAGCCAAAGGAGGCGGACGCACCAAGCGCAACAAGTGTGTCCATTGAGGGCGAGCCGTGGAGGAGAGTCTGCGTGCCGTTTATGAAAAACTTCTGATTGACGATAAGGACTGCGATGGTCAGAAGGAGCTGCGCAAGCCCATTTGCCGCCAGATTGTCCGCAAAAAAAGCCGGAAGGGGAAAATTCCAGAGCATATGGCCCATGCTCAGATAGAGAAGAGGGAGGAGAAATATGGCGGACCATATGAGTCTTTTTTTGAGAAGTGGCGTTTCTTTGTCAATCAGCAGATCCTCTTCGTCTGTGTTTTCGGCCGCACCCGCCTTTTGCGGTTTAGCACCATATCCTGCGTCACGGACAGCCTTGACAATGTCTTCGGCTGTGGCTTGACCCTCGACGCCCATGCTGTTTGTGAGCAAGCTGACAGAGCAGGAGGTGACTCCTGCAACGGCCATGACCGCCTTTTCAACGCGTGCGCTGCACGCAGCGCAGCTCATACCTGTGACTGTGAACTTTTCCATTGCCGCGTCTTCACTCCTAATTACTGGCTTATGTTCGAGAAGGAATAGGGGATTTGGTCGGTGTCCTTGGGGAGTGTTTCGCATTCTTTGGGATCATGTGGCCGGTCAATACAATTGCACAAAAGTGCCGGTGTCTCTCCTTCGCATGCAAGTCCGTACCAGATCATTGGGGGCATTGTGAGCACACAATACTTGTCCGGCCTGCCAAGAGAGAAGCTCGCAACGCGCCCATATGTCGGCGATTTTGGCCGTGTGTCGTAGAGAACAAGGCGCAGGAGGCCCCGCGGTACGCAAAAAAGTCCCTGCTGCAGTCTGTGCCGCTTCCAGGCCTTGACCGCATGGGCCTCGATTTCCGAGAAATAGATTTCAACAAGGTGTATCTTTTTCTCTTCAAGATAGCTGTGCATGGCTGTGCCTGGCTTATAGAGCGGAAGAACAGCACCTCCCTCCGCGCCCAGTATGGGAAGCTTCTCCAGATACACTTGGGCTATGGCGGTTGACTGCAACATTATTTGGTCCAGATTTGCGAGCGCAGCTTGGCTGTGTTTGTGTAGGCGTGAATCTGGCCGAGTGTTGTCTCAAGCATGTTTGCGCAACCTCCCCTGTAGAAGGTGTGGTACCAGATGGCCGTCTCGCGGATTGTCTCGTCTAAGGTGAGGGTCGCTTTCCAGTCGAGGAGGCCCAAGGCTTTGTCGCAGCAGAGTTTGAGGAGGGTGCATTCTTTGCGCATACTCTCCTTCTGTTCAATTGTGCTTGTGAAGCCTGGCCAGTGCAGGGCGAGCCCCTTGACCAGATCGGCGACAGTTGCGTGTACTGAGGCGTCTGGGCCGAAATTGAAGGCTTGGCCCGAAAGATCTGGCCATTCCAGAGGATTGAGCAGAGAGGAGGCGAGATGGAGATAGCCTGAGAGGGGCTCAAGCACATGCTGCCAGGGGCGCGTTGCGTTTGGATTGCGCAGGATGACAGAGACGCCCTGATTCCAGCTGCGCGCGCAGTCTGGGACTACGCGATCGCAGGCCCAGTCGCCGCCGCCAATGACATTGCCTGCGCGCACAGTTGCGCAGGCAGGGCCCTTGGTAAAAAAGCTTGAAAAATACGAATGGGCAATAAGCTCGGCGCAGCCTTTTGAGGCAGAATAGGGATCTGTGCCGCCGAGCGCGTCGTTTTCGCGGTAGCCCCAGATCTGCTCGTCGTTGCGGTAGCATTTGTCGGAGGTGATTAGGATCACACAGGCTATGGATGGCGTTTTGCGCACAGCTTCGAGAATGTTTAGTGTGCCAAGCGCGTTTGCTTCAAATGTGCCTGCGGGATCGTCGTAGGATTTGCGGACAAGGGCCTGAGCCGCAAGATGGAAGAGAATGTCGGGTTTAAAAGCCTGCATCTCCCGGATTAGGGTCTCCCTGTCGCGAATATCTCCTCGGATGTCGAGAATGTGGTCGCCTAAGCGCATGGCCAGAAAGTGCGAGGGCTCTGTTGGGATATCGACAGAAAAGCCGGCAACTGTTGCTCCGAGATCGAGGAGCCAAGCCGTAAGCCAAGAGCCTTTAAATCCAGTGTGACCTGTGATAAAAATACGTTTCCCTTTGAACGCGTTTCTAAACATGCTTTTCTCCCATCCAGAAGGCCTTGCCCTGTTTTAAGAGGTCGTTTAACAGGATGCTGTCGCGCAGGGTGTCCATGCATTGCCACTGTCCTTTGTGCTGGTACATGGACAATTGCCCTTCCCGCGCGAGCCTCTCAAGGGGCTCTTTTTCGAGATCGCAGGATTCGTCGGTTGAGAGGTAGTCGAGAAAAGCGCGTTCAAAGACGAAGAAGCCGCAGTTGATGTACTCATTGAGCATTGGCTTCTCGTCCCAGGAGAGGATTTTTCCGTTTTCGTCGGTTTTCACGGCCCCGAAGCGGGAGGGCGTGCGGACACCGGTGAAGGTGCCTATGGTGCCGGACTGTTTGTGGAAATCGAGGAGAGCCTGTATGTCAATATCCGCGACCCCGTCGCCGTAGGTGACCATAAAGCGCTCGTCATCGCCCAGATAGCGGGCCACGCGTTTGATGCGGGCGCCTTTGAGCGTCTCTTCTCCTGTGTCTGCGAGCGTGACTTTCCAGGATACGTGGTCCTTGGGGTAGGAGGTGACCTTGCCTGTCGCAAGATCAATTGTGCAATCTGTGCTGCGTAAAGTGTAGTCGCGGAAATATTGTTTGATGACTTCGCCCTTGTAGCCAAGGGGGAGAATGAATTCCGTGTGCCCGTAGCGGGCGTAGATCGTCATGATATGCCAGAGGATCGGCCTGTCTCCGATTTCGACCATAGGCTTGGGCTTGATGGCTGTCTCCTCGCGCAGTCGCGTTCCCTTTCCACCGCACATGATGATCACTTTCATGGTTGGCTCCTTAACGGCATTTCAAGTTGGCAGGAGAGAATATGAAAAAGCTGACTCTTTGTCTGGTGTTTCTTGCGCATCTATTCCTTGTTTCCGCCTGCGGCGAGACGCCCACAGCAAAAAGCGCGCTTGCCAATGTGGCCCTTGCTCTTGAGCAGAACAATGCCTCGCTTTTTTTGGCGCATTTTGATCTGAAGGCCTGCGCGGCAGGACAGATCCGCAATATGACCGATGCCAATGACGCCCTCTATACTCTGGATAAGCTTGGCAAAAGCCTGGGGATTGGCGGCATGGAGGATCTCTTGGGCAATCTCTATGATGTCGAACACTCGCTTAAGCAGAATTTCGTCAAGAAGGTCTCAACCGGCGCCCTTGTGCAGGAATGCTCGCGCAGCGATGCAAGCGGCTGCCCCTGGGTGCCCGACTCGTTGCGCCGCGCCGATGTGCGCAAGGTCGACGATTCGTGCGCTATTGCGCGCATTGTGAGCCCGGCCAAGATGACCACCTGGCTCGCCTTAGCGAAGCGCGGGGAGCGCTGGATGATTGTCGGCTGGGCGGATCTTGAGGAGACGGCGAAGCGCTACGCCCTAGGCCGGGACGAGATCCTGAAGGCGCCAGCCAAAAACGGTACGACAATTTAGGTGAATGCGCAAGAAAGTCACGGGTAAATCACTAAAAAGCATTTTAGTGATTTACCCGTGGCGGATTGGGCTATGGTCTGTGAAAAAGAGAGGAGAGAATGCGCCTATTAAGCTCAGCAAGACCTTCCCTGAGCGCTGCGGAGACAGGGATAGCCGTAGGGTACGCGACAGAGAGGATCTCTTTTGTCTCTTGACTGACCAGATCCCATTTGTTGAAGATGAGAAGTGTGGGAATTGATGTGACAGAGAGTTTTTCTAAGATATCGTTTACTTGGCGGATGTGCTGCGCAAATTCTGCGCTTGCCGCGTCAACCACGTGCAGGAGAAGATCCGCGTCGTAGAGGGCGTCAAGGGTCGCCTGGAAGGCTTCGAGCAATTCATCTGGGAGATTGCGGATAAAGCCTATGGTGTCGGCGAAGATGATTTCGCGCTCCTCTGGAAAGCGCAGACGCCGGGACACAGGATCAAGCGTTGCGAAAAGCTTGTCTTCCGCGAGAACATGGGATTTGGACAGGCTGTTTAAGAGTGTCGATTTGCCGGCATTTGTGTAGCCGACAAGAGCCGCGAGGGGCAGACCCTTGCGCTTGCGCCGCGCGCGCACATAGGCCCGCTGATTGGCGATTGTCGCAAGCTCCTTGCGCAGCAAGGCTATACGCTCGCGGTTTTTCCTGCGATCTGTCTCAAGACGCGTTTCGCCGGGCCCTCGGCCTCCGATGCCGCCCATAAGACGGTCAAGAGCTTTGTTCTTGCCGGCGAGCCTCGGCTGCAGGTATTTGAGCTGGGCCAGCTCGACCTGGAGTTTGCCTGCCTTGGTTGTGGCGTGCTGGGCGAAGATGTCGAGAATAAGCTGGGTGCGGTCAAGAACGCGCCGCTCTGTTATGTCTGCGAGATTGTGCAGCTGGGCTGGGGTGAGTTCCCCATCAAAGAGAAGGGTGTCGGCATTGTGCTTAAGCGCCAGAACTTCCAGTTCGGCTATTTTTCCCTTGCCGAGAATGGAGTGCGGATGTACGCTCGCTGTCCGCTGGATAAGGGAGGACTCGGCTTCGATACCGGCTGTTTTGGCAAGTTCCGCAAGTTCCGCAAGATGCTTTTCCTGTTCCCCTTTGGGCTCAGATGAGACGGAGACAAGGATTGCCTTAGGCTTGGCTGAGACCTTGACTGAGCGCTCAAGAAAGGCTGCTTCGACTGCCTTTGTCTCTTGCCCGAGTCCATAGCTCAGATCATCCCAGCGCAGAAGGGGGGAGAGCGTGTAGGGCGGATCGGTCTTTTCTGGATCAAGCTGGGCCAATTGCCAGGATTTGGGAAAACCCTCCTCTGTGACGGAGATGACGGCCATGGAGTCAAGACGCAGAAAAAGAAGATCCATAAGATCTTCTTGGCTTAGTCCCTCATCGCGCAGATGGGTGTGCAGAAGACGCAGGCCGCGGAGGCGTCCCTGCGCAGGCTTGCCTCCTTGAAGCTCTGGGATGGCAATGCCTTCAGCCGTTCCGGTCAGAACAAGGGCGACTTTTCCCCGGCGGTCAATGAAAAGCGCGATCTGCCGGCCAATTGAGCGCGAGAGCAGACAGATTTCCTGCGCCTGCGCTATGGTGTAGGCGTCTTTAACCGGGAAGCGGCGTTTGTATAGACGGGCGAGGGCGTCGAGCTGCCCTGTTTTTAGTCCTTTGAGATTACCTTCGACTTTAGGAATGACGATCTCCCTTCCTGTTTTTTAGGGGCGCAGATAGGCTGTGATCAGGGCATCGTAGCGGCTTGTCGCGTCAAAGGCGCGCGAGGCGAGCTTTTGGCGGAACTCAAGACTTATTGTATTGTTCTCGCGCATTTCCTCCTCAACTGCCGGATACCACTCAGGAGAAGGCACAACAAGGACACTTTGGAAGTTCTTTGCCGCGGCCCTGAGCATGCAGGGGCCGCCGATATCAATCTCCTCAACCGCCTGCTCAAGCGAGAGATTGCGCTCAACTGCGCCTGCGAAGTCATAGAGATTCACGCAGACAAGGTCAAAGGGTTTGATTGCGAGTTCCTGAAGGGTCTGCATATGGGCTGGCAGATCTTTATTAGCGAGAATACCCGCATGGATATGCGGATGCAGCGTTTTGACCCGTCCCCCGAGGATTTCTGGGAAACCTGTGACTGCGCTCACCGCTGTGACGGCAATGCCCGCCTGCTCAAGGTTTTTTTGCGTGCCACCTGTTGAGACCAATTCGACATTGCGCGACACAAGAAATCTGGCAAAGTCTGTCAGGCCGGTTTTGTCCGTGACACTGAGGATTGCGCGGCGTATGACAAGGTTTTTCATGGTCATTCTCCTTGGTAGAATGAGAGCCAAGCAATAGTCCAATCCTATCACAGACAGGTGCTTTGCGCAATTCTGGTGGTGTAAAGAGTGGCAAAAAAACTACTTGCAAAAAATCGCGGATATACTTAGTGTGTAGAAAAAGTTACGACTTTTTTGGCACGATCTCTATATGTGGGTATTTGGAGGAATATACATGCCACAGGTTGCTGCGCGTATTAACCAAGATCAAGAGCGTTGGCTCAAAGAATATTTCCGAACCAAGAGTGCGGGTGCGGAATTTATTTTGCCGTGGGCTGTCGATACATTTTTTCGTGCAATAACTATGATTAAGCAGACATTTACCGAGTGTGAACTCAAGGCGATTATTGAGGCGCACAAGGATGTCCGGCTGCAGCCGGAAAATGCACGCACTTCCTATCTTCTTCTGCGCATAGCCGACGCCTGTGAGGTGGCTCGCGTGCATGAGAAGTACGGCGCCGCGAGAACAAGCCTTGACTCAAAAATAAAGAGTTTGAACGACACCCAGTCGACTGCGCTGATGATCTGGGCCGCCGCATACTGGGTGAGCCGTAAGAGTTCGGTCGCAGCGGATATGGATGACTATATCGGAGCGTATTGAGTTGATACAAATAGTGCGAGCAAAGCTGCATGGGATTCATGTGACAGGCTGCGATTTGGACTATCACGGATCGGTAACTCTCGATCCCGACTTCTTAGTTGCTGCCGGAATATACCCGCTCGAATTTGTGTACATTTGGAATAAGAATAACGGGTCGCGCCTTACAACCTATGTTCTCTTAGGAGAGCGGGGGTCTAGGTGCTGTATTTTAAATGGCGCTGCCGCACGGCTGTGCCAGATGGGCGATCCGCTCATTATAACAGCCTTTGAGTTTCTTGCCGATCCCAAAGAACTCTGCGCCCGCAAGCCGCGCGTGGTCATGTTTGACGAGAACAATGTCCCAAAGGAAACACTTGAGTATTCCGTTGTCGAGACCGAAGACTGGTATGGGCTTTCTGTCACACCTCTTTGAACCAAAAAAAAAGACGCTCCCCTTGGGGCGTCTTTTTTTTGGTCACACACCTTTTAACTGCAGGTAGAGATCGCCCTGCCAGGGGCCGACATGCTTTCCAAGGCCTTTTAAGCGTATGGGCTTGCCCTGCACATAGTCCCTGGGTATTGTCACCTCGATTGTGCGCACATCGTTTGAGAGACCATGGCGGATTTGCAGGCGTATTCTTCTTCCAGGAATCAGGGAGGCTGCGGGAAGAGACAGGGTCATCTCATCGTCTATCTGACGTTTGAGCCAGCCTTTCACCACGTCGCCGACACCTTTTTCCTTCGGCTCTGTCTGTACTTGTTCTGTTTTCCGCATACTTTTCGGCGGGGCCACCCGGTGTATCGGTTCATTTGGTTTGGGCTTTGGTTTTGGACCGGCCTTCTCTTCAGTGCTTTTTTCAGGCCGCAGCGCTTCTTTCTTTTTTTCCTGCTTGCGCGCAAGCTCGCTGTAGATATCCTCAAAGACGCGGCGGGCGAAGGGATCGTTTAAGAGATCGCGCAGAACGTCCTGCTCTGCGTAGGCCTTCTCGGCTTTCTCCCTGCGCGTATCTTTCGCCTGCTCGCTTTTTTTGTCTTGAGTTTTATCCTGAGTTTTATCTTTGGCTTTGTCCTTGAGAACAGCTGAGAGCGTGACATAGGCCTCATTTAAGAGCTGGAAATTTTTTGCGGCCTCGCTATCGCCGGGATGCAAGTCCGGGTGGAGTTCAAAAGCCCGCACGCGGTAGGAATGTTTGACATCGTCCAGGCTCGCGTCCTTTGTGACGCGGAGAATGGCATAGCAGTCCTTGAGGGAAAGATTTTTGGCTGTCATGGGCTCCCCTAGAGAATAAGAGCATTCGCTTCGGCTGTGACATCGTTTGCGAGGAGTTTGTTTTCCTCAAGGTAGCGCATACCCTGGGCTATGAAGTCTTCGTGGGAGATTGCGGGATTGATGCCTGGACAAAAAGCCTTGGCCATTGTGAAGCTTTCCCTGTCAATGAGATTTCCGCGGAAAAACGGCCAGGCCCTGCAGATATCTGGTTTGCCCTCATGCACAGTACAGCCTTCCTCGGCTGTGAAGAAAATGCAGAAGCCGTCGTCTCCTTGGCGGAGCTTTTGTTTTGTGCCGCATACCTCACTGTAGCGCGCGACAAACTCTTCCCGCGATATGCGAAGACAGTCCGCGAGCCTGGCCACATCCTTGGCACTTAAGACGATGCCGCCTTTGCCCTCGCAACAGCTTCCGCACATTTTGCAGGTGAACGCTGTCTCTGTTGCCTTCATGGGAAACTCCAGATGCCTGCTGAGCAGGGAATAGTATGTTCTTCTTTCTAGCGGATATCCCTATAGCGAACATGGAGGCCGAGCAGGTCAAATATGGAGATAAGATCGTATTTCCAATAGGTTGAATGCAGTTTTTCGTAGTAGAGATGATCGTTAAACTCGGCTTTATAGGCTTGGGCGAGTTTCTTGGCCAGATCGGCTTTTTCAATTTTCTTTTTTCTGTCGTAGTCTGGGGCAAGTACGGATCGTTTGGGTATTTTCGATAAAATGCGCAGAGAATAGTTGTGTGTCGACTCAATAATATGCGCCTTGTCCCGCAGATTCAAATAGATTGCGACAAAACGTCCGGCCCCTGTGACTTCCGTGATAAAGGCGGGAACGGAGCCTGCGGCGTTTTGGACATCCTTCATAAGCGATGTGCCGAGGAAGAGGCGGACCTCGCGGACAAAGTGATGTTGGAAGAGGCCACGGATAAAGGTCTCGCGTATGGCATAATTGTTCTCGAAATCGGGAATTTCTTTTTTCTCATGGATGAGCTTCATGATTTCAAAGAAGCGTTCGATATCATACTCCGCAAGCCAGCGTTTGACATTGTTGGTGTATCCGGGTTTGAGCAGGTTCCACCATGTTTTGTAAGATTCGGTCCTGGTCGATTCGCGCGGATCGCCTGCTATATAGAGTATTGAGTTGAGCCACAAGGCCGATGGGCTAGTATTTGAGGCCACAAGCTTGCGGACGAGCATTTCAATGATCAGGTGGCCAAATTTCCGGTTGCCCCTGATTTTTGCCTCGTAGATATCTTTGAAGCGTATCTGGTAGAGAACTTCGCCGCTTTCATTGATATAGAGGTTGCGGATATTCTGTATGTATTTTGCAAATTTCTGGTGTGCGGGATTTGCGAGGATCTTATCTTCCATAGCCCTCGCTTTTTGCTCATCATCGATTATGTAGGCTTCGCGGTCAGCTTCTTCGTAGCTTTCCTCTTGTTCATCCTCATCATAATCCTCATCCTCGTCGTCCTCATCGTCATCATCATCGTTAAACCAAGAGTCATCAAAATGCCACCGCTGCTTGTAGGAGTTCCACGCCTCTTGCCAGTCGTCTGTCTCGTTAGAATCCGTCTTGACTTGAGACACAAAGGCTTTTTCTCCCCGCAAATAGGAGGAGAGTTCTGTGTAGGCCTCATTGAGTTTTTGAAACTTTTCTGTTGCTGTGGGATCATCCGGATTGTGGTCAGGATGCAGTTCGAGGGCTTTTTTGTGATAGGCACGTTTTACTTCGTCAAGCTTTGCGCTGCTTGTGACAGAGAGAATGTAATAACATTCCTGCAGAGTAAGATGTGTTGGCATGAAACATCCCAGATGCTATTGTACAATTCCTGCGGCGCGCCTGCCGCAAGACGGCATTAAAGTTTGGAATGAGCCCAAGCTTGGCCTGAGCGAATTGTCTTTCGCGAAAAGCCTGGTTTAAGCGGGCACGATATTGCTAAACACAATTTTGCGCGTCCTGTCAACTGTAGCCCTCGCAATGGCTTTTTTTTACGCCCGCTGCTCCGTCTCTTTCTGCCCCGTGAACAGGGGGGAGACCGCGAAGAGCTTGTCCTTTTTTGCGAAGAGATAGGTCACGTCATTTGGCTCGAAAACGAGCTTGGGATCGACCGGGGCCATGGTCTTCCCCCCGCGCATAAGCCCGACCACTGTCACACCGTATTTCTGCCTAAGCGCGCTTTCTGCGAGCGATATGCCGCAGAGGGAGGATTCTTTATTGATGCGCATGGCCTGGAGGGAGCTATCGGGAATGGAGGACATGATGGCGTCGAATTTTTCGGAGGATGTGTAGGTCATGCGCCGGATCATGCGGTAGTTTTTCTGACGTATCTCGGCGGCGAAAGCGTCGATATCCTGGCGGGGGACAAGGTATTGGGAGAGGACGGTGTTGAAGACCTCAATGGACGATTCGAATTCCTCGGAAATGACGACATTGGCGCCAAGGCGCGTAAGCGGCGCTATCTCCGTGACAAAGCGCGTTCTCGCGACAATATAGAGATTGGGATTCATGTGCCGCGCCTCAGTTGTGATCGCGCGCACAGCACTCGGATCTGAGATGACAATAGCCATGATGCGGGCTTTGGTGATGCCAAGATGCTCGAGCACAACAGGCTGGGAGGCGTCACCGTGGAGTATGGGCTGGGTACTCGCGTTTTTTTTGACAGTCTCTGGATTCATCTCCAAAATGACATAGGGGATATTCGACTCTTTTGCGACGTGTGCCAGGTGTTTGCCGCTGATGCCAAAGCCAACGATAATCAGATGGTCATCGCGCTCGTAGACAGGCGCTTCCGCTTCTTCTTTTGTTTTGCCAAAGCGTTTTTGCACAAACTCTCCAAGACGCGGCGCGACAAGAATAAGCCCTGGGGTTATGATCATGGAAATCACACTGGTTGCGAGAAAAAGCTGGTAGGCGAGGGGCGAGAAGAAATTCGCCTCCATGCCCTGTTTTGCGAGAACAAAAGCGAATTCCCCGACCTGGGCAAGCGAGAGGGAGACGATGATTGCGACCTTAATCGGATAGCCCTGGACAAGAACAGCCGGGAGAGTCAGGAAACTTTTGGCGACAATGAAGACGCTTGTGACGAGCAGAATATGCCATATATGGTGCATGCAGAAGGAGATGTCGAGCATCATGCCGACAGAGATAAAGAAGAGGCTCATGAAGATGTCGCGGTAGGGCAGAACACCTGAGATGACGCTCATGCTGTAGGGAGAGCGCGCGAGCATAAGCCCGGCTAGGAAGGCGCCAAGGGAGAGTGAGAGCCCAAGCCAGTGGGTGAGCAGCGCCATGCCCATGCACAGGCCGATTGTCGTTGTGAGCAGGATTTCGCGTGTGCGCGTGCGCATGACGCTTTCCATCAGGCGGTTTAGGAAAAAATGGGCGAGGAGGAGGACTGAGCCTAGGATTCCCGCAACCTTCCCGATGGACAAAGCGGCGTCAAGGGCGGAGAGTTTGAGATCGCCTGAGAGGAGGGGGACGCAGAGGAGCATTGGGGCGACCATGATGTCCTGGAAGACAAGGATGGCCAGGGAGAGCCGGCCTGCCGGGGTATTTGTTATGCCCTTGGTCTGCATAATCTGCAGCACAATGGCTGAGGAGGAGAGGGCGACCAGGCAGCCCCAGAAAATGCCCTTTTGCCAGTCGTTTTTCTCGTAGAACAGGAAAAAGAGCGTGACGATGAGAATTGTGAGACCAATTTGCAGGGTGCCGCCGAGAAAGACCGGGCGCTTTAAGCGGTTGAGCGCCTCTCCGGACAGTTCCATGCCAATAGTGAACAGCAGAATCGCAACTCCGATATCGGCGATGTGTTCTATGGCCTTGACATCCGAGACCAGTCCCAGAGCATAGGGGCCGCAGAGTACGCCTGTGAGCAGAAAGCCGACTGTCACGGGCAGACGCAGTTTGTTGCAGAGAAGGGTTACGGCAATAGAGAGGATGAAGAGTAAGATGACATCGGAGAAAAGACCATCCATAAAGGCAAATATCCTCGGATACTATGATTTTTGTGTGTACAATAGGAAAAAGCCGTCTGACGGGCAGACGGCTTCAGGGCATGGGCTTAGCAGACGCCTTGGGCGATCATTGCGTCGGCAACCTTCTTGAATCCGGCGATATTCGCGCCGACAACGAGGTTTCCGGCCTGTCCAAATTCTTTTGCTGTTTCCGAAGCGTTTGTGAAGATGTTCTGCATGATGCCGTGCAGTTTATTGTCCACTTCTTCGAAAGACCAGCTCTGCATGCCGGCATTTTGCTCCATTTCGAGCTGGCTTGTGGCAACGCCGCCGGCATTGGCGGCCTTTGCGGGACCAAAGGCGATTTTCGCCTTGACAAAAGCGTGGACAGCGTCAAGGGTGGAGGGCATGTTGGCGCCCTCTGTCACGCATTGGCAGCCGTTTGCAAGCAGCTTTTCTGCGTCGCGCGCATTGACCTCGTTTTGGGTCGCGCAGGGGAAGGCCGCGTAGCAGGGCACAGTCCAGACCTTGTGCAGGCCTTCTGGGTAGTCCGCAACAGCTGTGTACTCCGCTGAGGGCACAAGTTCCTTGTAGCGTGTCAAGGAGGCGCGCTCGACTTCCTTGACCTGTTTTAAGACGTCGACATTGATGCCGTTTTTGTCGTAGATCATCCCTTTGGAGTCGGTCACAGTGACGGGTTTTGCGCCGATCTGATGCAGCTTCTGGCAGCAGTAGGTTGCGACATTGCCCGCGCCTGAGACAGCGCAAGTCTTTCCTTCAAGCGATTCGCCACGCTCCTTAAGCATGCTCTCTGCGAAGTAGACGGCCCCGTAGCCTGTCGCTTCTGTGCGCGCAAGGGATCCTCCGAAGAGCAGATTCTTTCCTGTGAGAACGCCCTCAAAGCTCTTGGTCAGTTTCTTGTACTGCCCATAGAGGAAACCGATCTCCCGGCCGCCGGTTCCGATATCGCCTGCCGGCACGTCAATGGTTGCTCCGATATGCCGGAAGAGTTCGTTCATAAAGGTCTGGCAGAAGCGCATGACCTCGTTTTCCGATTTTCCCTTGGGATCAAAGTCCGATCCGCCTTTCGCGCCGCCGATAGCCAGACCCGTCAGAGAGTTCTTGAAAATCTGCTCAAAGCCCAGAAATTTCAGAATGCTCATATTGACGCTTGGGTGCAGGCGCAGGCCGCCTTTGTACGGTCCGATAGCTGAATTGAACTGTATGCGGTAGCCGCGGTTCACCTGAATGGCACCTGTATCGTCGACCCATTCCACGCGGAAGGCTATCGTCCTCTCAGGCTCAACAATACGCTCGATTATCCTGTAGTTCTCGTATTTTTTGTTCTTATCCAGGATAGGGGTTAGACTTTGGAGAACTTCCTGCACAGCCTGCAGAAATTCAGGCTGATAGGGATAGCGTGTTTTCAGTTCCTCCATCACCTTTTCAGCATAGGATGCCATACACTCACTCCGAAAAAAAGTTCACAAAAGGTATCCGTCGCCCACGCGCCGAATGCCGCCTTTTTTTTGAGGCTCGCCATAGAATATATGCTTTTGGCTGAATAGCAAGAAGTTTTTCGCGTATTAAGAGAGCTGCGCTTGGCCTCTGGATGCGCTTTCCGAGTGTATTTATTTGCTCATGGCCAGGAGAAATTCCCTGTTGTTTTTTGTGTTTTTGATTTTTTCGAGCATAAATTCCATCCCTTCGACAACAGGCATGGGCGAGAGGATTTTGCGCAGTATCCAGACCCGGTTGATTGTCTCTTCGTCGAGCAGGAGATCTTCTTTGCGCGTGCCGCTTCTATTGATATCAATGGCCGGAAAGACCCGCTTTTCTGAAAGGTGGCGGTCCAGGTAGATTTCCATATTGCCTGTGCCCTTGAATTCCTCGAAGATGACCTCGTCCATGCGCGAGCCTGTGTCGATTAGGGCTGTGGCTATGATCGTCAGGCTTCCGCCCTCTTCGATATTGCGCGCTGCGCCGAAGAAGCGTTTTGGGCGCTGCAGGGCGTTTGCGTCGAGGCCGCCTGAGAGAACCCGGCCAGAGGAGGGGGTCACGGCATTGTAGGCTCGGCCTAAGCGCGTGATTGAGTCGAGGAGGATGACAACGTGTTTTTTGCGCTCGACAAGACGTTTGGCTTTCTCTAAGACCATCTCGCAGACCTGGACGTGGCGCTGGGGCGGCTCATCGAAGGTTGAGCTTATGACCTCGGCCCGTCTGACGGTCCGTTCCATGTCTGTGACTTCTTCTGGGCGTTCGTCGATGAGTAGGACAATGAGGAAGATGTCTGGATTATTGTCGCAGATGGCGTTGGCGAGGGACTGGAGGAGGATGGTTTTTCCTGTGCGCGGAGGGGCAACAATGAGGCCGCGTTGGCCGCGGCCGATGGGGGCCATGAGATCGATTATGCGGTTTGAGAGATTGCCGTTCCCAGTCTCCATGACAAGCTGGGTGTCGGGATAGATGGGGGTTAGGTTATCGAAGAGGACGAGGTTGCGCGCGTTTTCCGGCTGATCGTAGCCAACTTCTGTTACGCGCAGCAGGGCGAAATAGCGTTCCCCCTCCTTGGGTTGGCGGATCTGCCCTGAGACGACATCGCCCTTGCGCAGGGAGAAGCGGCGTATCTGAGAGGGGGAGACATAGATATCGTCTGGGCTTGGAACGTAGCTGCTGAAGGGGGAGCGCAGAAAACCGAAGCCGTCGGGGAGAATTTCCAGAACACCTTCCCCGTAGATGCCGCCGTTTTCCGAGGCCCCTGAAAGCAGAGAGAAGATGAGTTCCTGCTTCCGCATGGAGCTTGCGTTTTCGATATTGAACTGCTCTGTCAGTTCCATAAGTTCCTGCATGGAGCAGTTTTTTAGGTCTGAGAGGTTGAGGGGGGAGTCCGCGTTAAAGCTAAGATTCTTTTTTTCCATAGAGCAACCATGCGTTTTAGAGGAAGAAAATAGGCCGGGCCGGAAGGTGTGTGCGGAGGGGGGAGAGAGGAAGGATTGCAGAGGCCGCCCGAGTCTTTGTATGCAAAGGGGGGGACAGGGTGAGTTAGGCACTGTCCTCTATTTC
>JAFTDR010000208.1 GCA_017454105.1 Desulfovibrionaceae bacterium
ACGAAACTGAATCACTGAGGGTGTAATACCCAGTGGTGATTAACCTAAATGAAGAGCCGTGTGCGGCGACGCCGCAGGCTAGAAACTGCACGCACGGTTCTGTGCGGGGGGCGTTCAGTAATGGGCGTCCCTACCGCGTCAAACATTTTGATAAGCATGTAAATATTTACATCAAGTTTATGTAACAATTAAATGCATCTTTGTGCAAGAAATAAATGAATAATATTTTGTAATATTAACGTAAAACACAGTCATATGAGCAACTTTTGTGATACTATATCCTCAAAAGATGGAAGAGATCTCTGAATCGCAGGTGAAAGGTCATAGGATTCAAAAGTTATTCTTTGAAAAGCAGCTTTTGACTGACGCTCTGCATCTATAAGTGATAGTTTTGATATATAACTGAAGTTTATTACAATAAAATTTTTTATTTTTGATAATAAATTATCTGAAATATTCTTTGATTTAATGCAAGAAATATAAAGACGAAGTGTGTAATATTCTATAATAGATTTAAGTATTACTTCATTTTTAAAAATAAATTTATTGTAAGATAAAATCATATTCTCTGTTATTTTTTCTAAAATTAATTTGATTTTTTCCATCTCATCATCTTTATGTATTGATGATATTTTATTGACAAGTGTTGATAGATATGCTAAAAAATAAGGGAATGAATCTTGTATATTGTGCTCGTATACCGATTCTATATATTTATCTATAAGTTCATAAACACGTATAATTAATGTATTCTTCTTGACGACTTTTGACATTATGCTTTCATGTCTTCTGTAGAAAATAGTGCATGATATATTTGAACAAATAGAAAAGCCATTTAGTATGCAGTTAATATTAAATATATAATCTTCTAAGCATATGTCATCACTATTGAATCGACATTTCTCAAGTACATTTTTTCTATATAGAAATGCTGATGGTGGTGCAATATTAGAATGACACAGATGAATATTGAAATAATCTTTATATAATGGTCTTATCATAAATTTGTATGAATTATTTTTTTCATCTACGAAGACGCTACTTTGACATAAGCTTATATCATATTTTTCATTATTTTTTAATGTATTGATCTGTGTTTGTATAACATTGGTGGCAATGAAATCGTCGGAATCAAGAAAAAGTATATAGTCACCTTTTGCTGCATCTATTCCTGTATTTCTTGCCGCTGCAGGCCCTTGATTTTTCTGATAAATGTATTTGACTTGTGGATAGTTATGTCTCACTATATTTCTTGTATTGTCCGTTGAACCATCATCAACAAGTATTATCTCAATTTCCACTTGATTAAGATCTTGTTTCTCTAGTGAGTAGAACGTCTGTGAAAGATAAGGTGCATAATTGTAACAAGGTATAATGACAGAAACTTTTTCTTTATTTTTCATAAAATACCATTAATCTTAAATTCGTGGGTAAAATATGTACTAAAATTTTGGGTACACCTATAGACCCATACTCATTGCGCTCAATGGTACGTAGTAGAATGTGCCTTGCAGCCTCCCCTCGGCTATCTTTACCACAGTAGTTTGGCTTTGTTCGGCAGAGACGAGTCCCGTATAGTACTATTCTACTTGTTGATTGCAAAAGACTAGAGGAGTTTATGGCGAAAGACCTGATACTCTCACAGTAAGCGGTGGACACTCATCGCAGTCAACTTCTGGCCCAGGAGCGCATATTGCTCACGTTAATTTTAAAAAATTAGTCTGGTATAATAATCTTAAATTCCCGCCTGGCGAGTTAGCTACATGGAGGTGAGCTACAGTCCATCTGCTCTTCCAACTCAAAAAGAGCCTTTGTAGCTAAACGAGTTCATTTAGCTACAATCCGCCGCCGTAGTAGGCAGAATGGCCTCTGGAGCCATGTAGGTAACACGGAGGGTGGGAATTCAAGATAATTTTTACCGTGTCTTCTGTGACGGTCCAGGCTGCATACTCTCCGACTCATTACCCTGTTTACCATAGCTCAGTGTCTGCAATCTCAATTGTACGGCATTACTGTTGCGACTGAGACAAAAATCGTACTGTACGCAGGTTTTCCATCCTACGCGACCGTATGCAGCACAACAGATCCGTTTAGCTATACTCGAGCCAGAAACAAAATGACATTTTTGCGAGCGTGAGTCTGCACTGAATCTGGTGGCAACTTTTTTTCTGACCGCAGTATACATACGCTTGTTTTGAGTTGGAGGATCTGTCGGACTTTGCTCTCCTCCGTGTGGCTACCTTTCTGGGTGAGAATTTGCGATGAAAGCGAATGCAGATGGCCTTTTCACTGGTGAGGCTCTGTTGCTCACTATCCCCTGCGATCGAGAAGACTCTATTCGCTGATTTGATTGCGATCGTAAGACGCGTGCGATAGAAGCCCGCTGACAAGACGTTGTGCAAATCGAGAACAGTGCTCTGGCACTGCGTACCTATTGCGCCTTTCAGCGGGATTGTGCAGCTTAATGGATATACAGTTGTTGCGCGTGCAGGTGCCGTTACGGTATTTTGTAGATTTGGTTTAGGTAGGCAGCAAAATTCGATACATTGAGCAGGCGGCAGGTTAAGTATGCAAGAACGAAATTTTTGTGCGTCATCATTTTTCCGTACACAGGGTAGGTTACTGCTGCGCCTGTGAAGGGAAGAGAGAGATGCGTGCCTACTATCGGATGGATAGGGTGGATAAAATCGGCATAGGGATGGACGAATCCCTGAAGATCGCGCGCGTTGAGCCTAGGGAGGGAGAGAAGGCGTAAGAGATCGTTTGCAACGGCGACAGAGAGGCGCAGGCCTGGGTGGTTGATTGTGTAAAAAAGCTGCTCCTTCTGCCAGAGGGACTCAAAAAGTGACTGGACTGTTGAAAAACCTGTGTCGCGCAGCTTTTCAAGATCCTGAGCAAGTGAGCTTTTTGCCGTCTCCCGTATGGTATTGAATGCAGGATGGGCGCCTGAGAGATACATGCGTAGAATTTCTTGTGGGTCGAGTTTAAGAGCAATGAGTCTCTCAAGAACTGAGTCGGCAAATTCTATGATTTTGACATCATTCATCCAGAACGGCCAGTACCCCTTGAAGAAGAGATTGGGTATGCGTATGGCCTGACAGCTTTGCGGAATCCGGCTCAGAAGAACGGCAGAAGAGAGGTCTCCAAAATGTGGACCCAGGTTCTGATAGAGAAAAAGGCTGCAATTTTCTATGTCACTTGGAGCAATTGCCTCTCGCGTATAATTGACATAGTAGTGGATCGTAAATTTTTTTGTGAATTCGCTCGACCTGTCCAGAAGGCTTTTTAGGACTTCCCCTTGGCAGTTCGCATGGAGTACGCAGATATCGTTCATCAGTTTCCCGGCGCCTCCATTCATTGGTATACTGCGGCCAGAAAAAAAGTTGCCTCTTGGCATTCAAAATACCAGACTCAATGCTGACCCCTGTTCGCAAAAATGTCAGTTTGTTTCAGGCTAGAGTATAGGTATTGAGTACAACCGTCTGGACGGCTGATTGTATGACCTCAATTTCCCGGCATGCAATGTATACTCGGCGTCACAATGATTCGTACCGCGCAATGGATTGAACCTGGTGGCTGCCAATGTGGCTTTCCAGAGAAAAAGGAAAATCAGTATGCGGCCGGGTATAGCTACAGAGAGGAAAACCAGCGGACACGAGTTTTCTATCCTACAGGCCCCGTTTGGCTCAAACAGGTCCGTATAGCTGCAAAGGCTCTTTTTGAGCTGGAAGGGCAGTTCTCCTCCATGGAGCTTGGGAATGTACGATGGCAGTATACTCGGGCGTCACAATGATTCTTCCCTTGGCACAGTGAGCCGTGCGGGTGCCTACCAATTGAGGCTGCATGCCTAGCTTGCCCAGGGAAAATCATTATGCAGCTGGGCTCCATTCATGATGGCAGGGCGACCTTTGATTTTCCGTAGGCCACAGGCCAGGTCCTAAACGGGGAGAATACGCTCTTTGCCCTGCTACGATTTGCAGAACGACGCGTATGCCAAGCCCTTTGAGCCATCTGTTTTCATGGCAGGTGGGAGAAAACCGTTTTCCCTTCCGTAAGATACGTCATGGACTTGCTTAACTGACTGCAGGGAAAAGTGACATCTCCCCCATCCTTGCGCCTTGAATAGACAGCGCCTGTACACGTTTTGTCAAAATGGACTTGCGGCAGAGAAACAAAAAAAGTCGAATTCTGTTCGTCAGTTTCCAATTGGTTGCAGAGTGCATCAAGCCGGTTTCTTTTGAAAGTCTCGGTGTAATTCGTCTGCACTATTTCTTCAGAGGAATCTCTCGAGTGCTATCGTTTGATTCACGAGATGGTCCTACGTCTCAAACTGAACTTAGGGGGGGCATCTTGCACGGCTTTTTTGCCTCGATTGTTTTGGGGACCGTGCCATTCTCTCTCTTCGACTACTGACCGTTTGCTGCCGAGCGGAAAAGCATTGTGTACTCGATTTCCTGCTGTCACAAATGAAGTTTTCGTTTTTGATGCCCAAAAACCTGGATAACGCTGTCTTGCACATCCAGCGTTGAGACTGCGTTGTAAGAAAAAAGGTGCCACTTGAGTGCTGGCTTCTGTGCGCAAAACTGTCAGTCTGTTTTTTGGCTCGCGTATAAAGACTGCCGAGCGCAACGCTCGTCTCAAGCCAAAGAGATGCCCCAAAGTCGGCTGTCCACTGATGGGCCCCATTTTCCTGATTGCACTGGCTGACCAGGATGGAAATTGTGCGCTGTCTCCATTGCGGAAGATATTGGTCCACGTAAAGCGCGCAGAACTCCCGTTTTTCGGAAGACGCTCCCATGCAGACGGTAACTCAGTACTATCTAAACCGTCTCTGCGGTGTTCGCAAACTTGCGAGGGCCATCTGGCTTGTGTGATACCGCCTTCGAGCGTCACAGTGAGTTCTGTGCCTGCCAATTGAGGTTGCCCAGGGAAAATCAGTATGCCGCTTGAGTATTGAGGTGTGGAGTGATGTGTCGCGTACGAAATCCGTTGCGCTATACGGCGCGCTTGGGGACGATTCAGCCGTAAGCTTACTTTAGGCGTCACAGTTTGGCTTGCGTGGGAAAACGAGTATGCGGCTAGGTAACTCGGACCGCACAGTGATTTTCCGCAGAACGCTTCGAGTGACACTCTGACATCGCCTAGGGGAAAATCTTTATGAGGCTGTACAGCACCGGCGTCTTTGAATCTCAGAGTACTCATGGATGCATTTTTTTCTGCATCAAGTATATGAGGTTTCCAAGGTTTCAAGGGGCGCTTTGTCGCAAAATTGCTTGCAACTCTATTTCTGCCAGGAGTAGCTGCGCCACAATGATTCTTCTCTTGCCGATTTTTTACGAACGCTCTCCTGCTGCGAGGGAGAATCGTTATGCGGCCGGGTCTATCCCAGAAGGGGGATGGTCAGTCAAGTACTCGCTTTGCTTGAGCAGCTTGCTCGTTGTAAGCCAATGGAGAGAAACGAGGCCTTTGCGCGTATGTGATTTCTGAAAAACCTGACGTTCATCCGATTGACTACGGTTAGAAAAGTTGAAAATACGAGTCTCTCGTGTCCGCAAAAATGTCAACTTGTTTCTAGAGTCTATCAGGCTGGATTTTCGGCTTGACCTTGGGA
Organism: Desulfovibrionaceae bacterium; assembly: GCA_017454105.1. Classification (GTDB taxonomy): domain Bacteria; phylum Desulfobacterota; class Desulfovibrionia; order Desulfovibrionales; family Desulfovibrionaceae; genus Desulfovibrio. Next base: position 5,612 of record JAFTDR010000208.1, read on the forward strand.
GTTTTTAGGAGACAAACCACCAGAGGAACGCTGCGGAGAAAATAGCGACAAGAATGGCAGAGATGAGCCTCAGGTTTTGATTCCAGAGGCGATCACTTGCTTCCTCAAAGCTTTGGGCATTTTCACTCGATTCCTCTAGATTTTCCTGCTCCTGAGTCACGTTTTCCTTGTTTTGTCCGTCTTTTGATTCAAAGTCGAGTGTCTGTATAACGACGTTCGTTTCCTGCTTGTTTTCACTCTGTGCGTTTTGTTCGTCACTCATAGAAAGCCTCGCGTCAAAGATTGTGCAAAAGAGCCGAGGTACAAGTCTCTTGCAATCAACCTGTAAGTGAAGCCCGTGTTACTTGTTTTTGCTTGGGCCAGGGGTTAGGCGAGAATAGGTTCTCAAAGGAAGGCGTGTCAAGAAAAAAGAAAGAGGCACCCGCGTATGGCGAGTGCCAGTCTCTTTTAGCGCATGGATACGGCGTCAGGCCAGAATGGATAGGTCGCATGAGGCGCGAAGCCGGCCATGAAGGCATCCATAACTGTTCCAAAGTAGATGCGGTTCCGCGGTTTGATATTGAAGGCCTGGGGGGAGTCCGCCAAAAAGAAGCGCTGGGAATCCTTGTCGCCAACGTAATTGCGCGCTGACAGAGGACTTTCCAGAAGTTTTTTCCAGAAGCCCGCTTGTTCAGAGATGGCTTCGCACTGCAGCGTTTGCAGTCTTTTTTGGAGCTGGGGAAGGAGATTTTTGTCTGGGGAATAGATGGCCGCTCCGCGTCGGACCATAAGTTCAGAGAGGGACTGGCCGTCATCGCGGATTAGATCGCCTGCGATCCGTCCGTGCCGATCCCTGGTCTTTACGCCTATGGGCATAAAACGCACTTTATGGCCGCGGGTTAGGCTGTCAAGCTCCCTGAGAGCTTCCTTCGCGTAGAACTGCTCACGGGCTGAGCCGTGGGCAGGCTTGGGTGTTGTGATGGCGGCAAGGCGGACGATGCGGCGGTCCGCGAGTTTCACGGTGTCGCCGGCAAAGCAGGCCGCAACTCCCACAGGGGCCGGGAGGGCATCGGCCAGCGTGCCGACAGCCGTTGTGACGCAGAAAGCCAGAAGGAAGAGAAGGCCGAGAAGGGCTGGAACTCTTCGCGCATCAATTCTCATAGTACGACCGCAAAGGCTGGCTGCGTACCGGGTGGCGAAGTTTCCGCAAGGCCTTGGCTTCTATCTGCCGGATGCGCTCGCGCGTTACGTTAAAGAGTTTGCCGACTTCCTCAAGGGTGTGATCGCTTTTTTCCTCTATGCCGAAGCGCTTGCGCAAGACCTGCTCCTCACGGGGGGTCAGTTCGCCAAGGATTGCCGTCAGCTGCTCGGAGAGTTTTGTGTTGATGACCTCTTCTGCGGGAGCGACCGCCTTTTTGTCCTCAATGAAATCGCCAAGGCTTGAGTCCTCCTCGTCACCGATCGGTGTTTCGAGGGAAATGGGTTCCTTGGCTATCTTAAGAACTTTCTTCACCTTATCCAGGGGGTATTCCATACGCTCCGCGATCTCCTCAGGGGTGGGATCGCGTCCAAGCTCCTGGACGAGGTAGCGCGAGGTGCGGATGAGTTTGTTTATGGTCTCAATCATGTGGACGGGAATGCGTATGGTGCGCGCCTGGTCGGCTATGGCGCGGGTGATTGCCTGGCGAATCCACCAGGTCGCGTAGGTTGAGAACTTGTAGCCGCGCTGGTATTCAAATTTGTCCACAGCCTTCATGAGGCCGATATTGCCTTCCTGGATGAGATCGAGAAATTGAAGGCCCCGGTTGGTGTATTTTTTCGCGATTGAGACAACCAGACGCAGGTTTGAGCGGATAAGATCCTGTTTTGCCCGCATGGCCGCCTTATTGCCGTTTTTGATGCGCCAGAGGACCTCCTCAAGATCCGTGACATTATGACAGCATTTGTCCTGGAGATTTTTCAAAATCTCCATTTTGCCGTTGATCATCTCCTTAAAGGAGAAAAACTCGTCAACTGTGAGATTGAGTTCCTGGGCTGCGGCGTCCGGGGTAATCTTTCTGTTGTCGAGTTCATTGAAGAGGTGTTTTATATAGTCCTGTTTCTTGCCAGTTGAGATGATGTAGGCTGAGAGATCGCGTTGGCAATTGTGCATCTGCCGGACATAGTCGTCAACTGTCTCGATTACGCGGTCAATCAGTGTTTTTTCCAATTTGATATCGCGCAGGCGGTTTACGATGAACTCTTTGTAATTGATGATTTCTTTCTGGATGCGGGTGACTTTCCTCTCAAGGGTATTACAGGCGTCGAGTTTTTTGTAGACGCCTTTTTTCTTGCGGTACATGGCATGGATTTCTTCCAGAAGCTGGATTACGCGTGTGCGCTGGTTCATCTCATCTTCTGTCGGATCGTCCTCTTCAATTGTCTTGACCACTTCCTTGAGCTTGATGCGGTTTTGTTGCAGATCTTCGCCTACGCGCACAAGTTCCTCAACTGCGACCGGCACTTCGACCAGGGCGTAGAGGACATCCTGCTCGCCCATTTCGATTTTTTTGGCGATCTGCACCTCGCCGTCCCTGTCCAGCAGGGGCACAGAGCCCATTTCGCGCAGATACATGCGCACAGGATCTGTGCTGCGCGAGGAGTAATCGACGGATTCTTCCTCCTCATTGTTGATGCTCATCTGTTCATCGGGAAGAATGTCGTCTGGCTCGGCAGGCGCTGTGCTGGACATGCGTTTGCCGTCTTTCTCCGATTCCACAATGGCGATTTCTAATTGTTCAAAAATGCCGATGATTTCATCTATAAGCTCTGGAGAGGGAGCCATTTCCCCTGGGAGGGCTTTGTTTACTTCTTCAAAGGTGAGGAAGCCGATGTTTTTTCCTTTGTCAATCAGCGTTTGAATCTGAGGAATGTCTTTGAGATTGCTCATATGCATACGCGAAAAGCCAGTGCTTTCGCGCCCTCCGTAACAAGGTTAGCAAAAAAAGCCGTTCCAGTCCTGTTTTTCAGGTTTCTCCTTCAGTTAAGGGATGATCCCGCATTTTTACCGTTGCAGCGACAGCGGAAAGAAATTCAAGATCACTTGCGAAGTCGCTGCTGTCAGAGTTTGTGCGTATCGTTTCAAGCATAAGTTCTTTCTGTTCCTTCTGCTTGAAGCGGTTCATAAGATCGAGAAGGGCCTCCACCTCGCGCTCGTCGTCCACAGGTGGGCTTAAAGCACCCTGCCATGTGTCCCAGAGTTTTTTTTCCTGGGTTGTCAGGCGCTCTTCTGTATGTTCCCGATCAAGGATTTTTTCCCAGAAGCTTTTCGCAGCGTCAGACTGTATGGCGTGTTGGGCGCCCTGGTCAAAGAGCAAATCCAGGTGTTCTGGGTGGCGGGCCGCAAACATGAGAATCTCGCGCTCAAAGACAGAGAGCTTACTTGGTTTTGGGCGAAAGATGCGCGGCGCAGGCTGTGTCTGATTGTGAAGAGCCCGTGCGTGGGCTGCGTGGTCGCGCAGGAGCGCTTCTGAGAGGCCGAGTGTTGTGGCCAAGCGGCGCGAGAGGAGGCTAAAGAGTTCTGGATCGTGTATCTTTTCGAGAAAAGCGTGGGTTTCGGCGACAATATCCCTGGGCGCTTTTGTTGAAAGGGTTTTTGCAAAGAAGTCCAGACCGTCCTCCGCATTGCGCAGGAGATCGTCAAAGTGTTTTTGTCCGTTTTCGCCGCGCAAGAGGCGATCGATATCCTCCGGATCCGGGAGCAGGACGACACGGCAGGAGATGCCCTCTGGGAGGATCATTTGGCAGGCTCTAAGCGCTGCTTTCCTCCCTGGCGGGTCGCCGTCAAAGAGCAGGACTATCTGCGAGGTGAAGCTCTTTGTGAGGAGCTGGATCTGATCGGGGGTGAGTGCCGTCCCGAGGACACCGACCGCGTTTGTGTGTCCGAACTGGTGGAGAGTTAGGACATCCATATAGCCTTCTGTGAGCAGAACATAGCCCTTGACGCGTATCGCCTGGGCGGCCTGCACAAGGCCGTAGAGGTGTTTTCCCTTGTGGTAAATGGGGGTTTCTGGGCTATTGATGTACTTCGGGGCATCGCATTCCTCGATAATGCGTCCCCCGAAGGCTATCACCTGATCGGGAAAGGTGCTGATCGGAAAGATCAGGCGGCCGCGGAAGCGGTCGTAGTAGCGGTCGTTTTTGCTTTTGCCGACAAGGCCGGCCTCTATAGCCAGGGAGAGGGGAATATTTTCCTGTTCGAGTTTTGTGACAAGCGCGTCCCATGTGTCGATGGCCCAGCCAAGTCCAAAGCGGGCGCATATTTCGTCTGAGAGGCCCCGTTTTGCGATGTACTGTCTGCAGGGGGCGCTTGGCTGCGCTTTGTGCAGGGTTTGGGCAAAGAGTTTGGCGGCATAGGCTGCGAGATTCAAAAGGGCCTGTTTGTGCAGGCGCTCCTGTTTTTCCCTGCGTTCTTCTTCTGGATTCTGACGGACGAGGCGGATGCCGAGTTCCTGGGCTAAGGTGCGCAAGGCCTCCTTGTAGTCTAGGCCGTTTATTTGGGCGTAAAAGCCTATAGCATCGCCGCTTGCGTGGCAGTCAAAGCAGTAGTAGCGGCCTTTTACGGGATCCACATAGAATGAGGGTTTGGTTTCCTGGTGGAAAGGGCAGGGGGCCACCCAGCGCGATCCGTTTTGCCGCAGGGGGACATAGCGCTGGATGAGCGTCACTATGTCGAGTCGTTCCGTGAGGACGCGTCGGATATCCTGCATGCGCGCTCCTTTTACGCGAAGGTGACTATTGTTTTTCCATCGCCTCCCTGGTCCTCAGGCGCGAGGGTGAAGCTTTCTATGCCTGGATATGTTTTCAAATAGTTGTGGACAGCCCGCCGCAGAACGCCAGTCCCACGGCCGTGAACAATGGTCACCGAGTAGAGGCCCGCAAGAGTGTTTTTATCAAGAAAACGTTCGATGGCCTGGATCGCCTCCTCGCTTGTCATGCCGCGCACATCGATTTCCAGGGAGAAACCGTCCTGCAGCACAGGGTGCGGGCTTTGGTCTGTCTTGCCTGCATGAGCCGGCATAAGCACGTCGCGTGTCGCCCAGAGTGTGATGCCGCCCAAATCCACGTGGACGCGTCCTTTCCGCTCATCTATGTCCGTGACTGTGCCTGTCCGGTTAAGGGCTGTGTGGCGAACGCGCATGCCGGGACTTAGGGTCTCAAGGCTGAGATCCATCTGTTTCTCCGGCTCCTCCTGTTTTTCCTTGCGCAGTTTCGCCCTCTGCGCTTTTAATTCCGCAAGGGCCTCTTTTGCCTGCATTTTGTTCGTCTTGACCATCTGCATAAGCTGCGCGATGGACTGGGTGAGTTCACCGTCGATTTCTCTGCGGGCTTTTTCCAGTTTTTCCGTCTTGTTTTTTGCGTCCGCCTCTGTCTTTTTCTGCAAGGCCTTCAGTTTTTTGATTTCGTTTTCCCGTTCAACGGTTATGGCATTCAGGCGTTCGAGATGATCCGCGGCATCATTGCCGGCAAGAAGCAGGATCTTTTCGGCTTTTGCCAAGATTTCTGGGGCAAGGCCGTGGTCGCGGGCAACAGTGAGTGTTTGGCTTTGGCCCACCTGATCGTAGGCTAAGCGGTAGAGGGGGCGTTTACTCTGGGGATCAAAGAGCATGGAGGCCGCGCGCACATGGTCTGCGGCCATGGCCCAGATCTTAAGCGTCGGGAAATGGGTGGCTGCAAGCACGCAAGCGCCTCGCTCAAGGAGGCTTTCCAGCACGGCTTGCGCTAAGGCTGCGCCGTGGGTCGGATCGGTGCCTGCGCCGAATTCGTCGAGCAGCACAAGGCTTTTTTCGTGCAGGTATTTCCAGGCTTTTGCCAGATGCTCAATCTGCGCTGTAAAGGTCGAGACATGGTCCTGAACGTCCTGCTCATCGCCGATAAAGGCGTCTAAGCGGTCGATCCAGAAGATGTGGGAGCCCGGATCAACCGGTGCGGGCAGGCCTGAGGCGGTCATGGCGCAGACAAGGCCCAGGGTTTTTAGGCAGACGGTTTTGCCGCCTGCATTGCCACCTGTGAGCAGAAGGCACTGGTCGCCCGGTCTTAGGCAGATGTCCAGAGGATGGACGTTTTGCTTGGAGTTTTTCTCCTGCGACTGTATGGCGAGGAGGGGATGGCGGGCATTCACCAGATGGAGGCCCTCGCTCTCCTCTGTTATGGCCACCGTTGTCGCAGAGAGTTCCTCAGCGAATTTCTTTTTGGCCGCGAGGATATCGAGCATGGTCAGAAGGGCGACTGCGTTTTCCACACGGTCGCGCTCACCCACAACCTGTGCCGTCAGGCTGTCAAGGACTCTCATTTCCTCGGCCCGCTCTTCGCGTTTTAATTCCTGCAGTCTGTTGTTTAGCTGAACCAGAAACATGGGCTCGAAATAGCAGGTCTCGCCTGTCTGCGACCAGTCGTGGAGAATGCCCTGGAGGCGGCCCTTATAGGTCGCCTTGAGCGGCAAAACATAGCGGTCCTGCGAGATTGTCATGAACTCGTCTTGCAGGTAGGCGAGGATATTGTACTTGGTCGCGAATTCGCGCACACGTCCTAGGCAGTGTCTGTGGAGACTGCGGATCTCGTTGCGCACGCGGTGGAGTTCCGCAGAGCTTTCGTCGCGCAGGGTTGCGTCGTCTGAGATGCAGCGTGTGAGCGCTTTCTGCAGAATGTCTGGAAGCTCGCGTTCAAGGGTGATCGCGTAGAGTCTCGGCCATTCAGTGAGACCTTCAGTCACGATGATGGCTGCGCGGGCATTGATTGCGCTTGTCAATACGACGCGCAGCGCCCAGAAGGAGTCTGTGTCTGGACGCGCCGCATTGTTTTCTATGGCCGAGAGCAGTGGTCCCACATCCGGGACAGCCAGATCCGGCGGATTTTTGCTTGTCTGTGGACTGTGCATCCAGCAGCGTGCGTCATCTAACAGGGAGAGTTCGGCGCGGGCCTCGTCCTCTGTGGGATAGGGGAGGAGGGAGAGCGCCTTCTGTTTGCCCTGAGCCGAGACGCAGAAGGAGGCAAGATAGTGAATGACCTTGGGATATTCGAGAGCCTGCAGAGTGCGAAGATGTATCACGGTGTGCCCTTGCGATCAGTCGGGACAAAAAAACCTCGATGAACGAGGTTCGGGACGTTTACGGAAAAAAAGGAGGCCCTGAAAGTTTTCTGCGCCTTCAGGGCTTTTTTTGTTCTAGGAAGCGTTCATTTTGCGGGCCTTCTTCAGAAGGCGTTTGCGCGCCGCAGCCTTTTTCTTCTTACGCATGACGCTCGGCTTTTCATAGTGCTGACGCTTTTTCATTTCCGAAAGGATACCCGCTTTTTCAACCTGTTTCTTGAAGCGCCGTAAGGCAAGGTCGAAATTGTAGTCATCCTCGTTGAGAAAAACTCCTGGCAAAAAAATCACCCCCTTATTGTGTCGTTAGAAACTAAGAGGCCTTGACACCCCTTCTCACGTCAGGGGGATGCGAACCTGGGCAAAAGCTCAGGTCTGTACAAAAAATGTGACGGCACGCGTACGGAGAAGCGCTTGCATAAAGCCAAAGTCTTGGATGTGCGTTCCAAGTCTATTTGAAGGCTGATAGCCTTTAGCCGCCACAGTGGACTATACATCAGAAAAGGCGAAAAGGCAAAAAAATCGGAGAGCGCGCCTTCCACTGAGGCAGACGCTCTGCGCAAGGGTCTTCTTTGTGGCCGATTTGCCCGCAGGCAAATCGCGTGACAAGAGACAATGGCCAGTGTCACACGCACATATCGTTGTGAACGGCTTAAGAAGACTTTAGGCAATCGTTTGCAATGGGAGAAGCATACCGTTTCTCGCGACAGGATCTGCTCTGCTTGTCGAAAGCGGAGTGAGCCGTCCATTGCCTTGGTCTCAACCTATCATTACGGGAGAGGTCAGAAAAAAACGGCCTTGCGGAAATCTGGCTGGCTGTACGGGCGATTTCCGCCTCCTGTACGCCGTAAAAGAACAGTATACAGCAGGTGAAGCCAAAAGGCAAAAATCCTCTGCAAGGGATACGCGTTTACAGAATGCGGCCTAGGAGCCAGTGAAGCCGCAGCATAGGGAAACGCATCTTCTTTTTGGAAGAGTTTTTTTGACCTATACTCCAGCCAGAAACAAACTGTCCTCTTTGCAGACGGGAAACAGCGTAGAGTTGTGTGTTTTCAAGTCCAAGCGGCAATTTTTTTTCTGACCGCAGTCTATTTGTGCGCGACTGCGCTACTCCCCTTGGATTGTGTCCTTCAGCTGCTTGCCTGGGCTAAAGCGCACAACCTTACAGGCAGGAATTGTGAGGGGCTCGCCGGTTCTGGGATTTCTTCCCTGCCGTTCTTTGCGTTCTGTGACGCTGAATGTGCCGAAATTGATGAGAGCGAAACGACCTTCGTCACGAAGTGTTTCGGTGACAATCTCAACAAATGATGTGAGAACCTGATCGGCCACGTTTTTCTCAATGCCTGTTTTCTCAACCATTTTGTCCAAAAATTCTGATTTCGTCATATTGTTCTCCGCGAGGAATCACCAGGCTTGCAGTGGAATGAACCGCCCAGGATCTGTACCCTGTCCGCAGGCGTGCCTCTGAACGGTTTCCGCCCTGTATCGCGGCTGTCCGCCGCCCTCTGGCATAATCGGTACATGGAAGCGGTTTTGACCACAGCCAATGGTATGAGACGGTGCGCATTGGCTTTTGGGCTCTGTGCGCTGCGTCTTTGTGCAGTATGTTTGGAAGACGTGGGCTCACTTGCTTTGGATTTGAGTGGGCGCAGTCTTATGACTTGTACAGGGTAGGCTGTATGCGGCCTCTCCGCTCTCTCGACCGATGTGTGACGGAAAGTCCCTTTTGGCAAAAGCCTGTACAAGATTGTGTGAACAGCAACTCGAGTGTATTGACCCAGAGGGAAAAAATACAGCCTCCGTCTTGAAGAAGTGGATTAAACCATGGATAAAATCATGGGTACCTGCCATACACGCACCTGCGGTGTGCGCTTGTGAAAAAAAGGGTATGCGTGCAAGGCGAGAGAGGTACGGAGTGAGAAGCTGAAGTTGCACGGACACCTGTTGGAATGAGTATGACGCCTGCAAAAACGTCGGAATAACCGGCGCACGGCCTGCCACAAAAAAACAAGCAGGCGATACTTGGGCGTCACAATGATTCTTCCCGTGGCGATTCCTTAACGATCGCTCTCCTTTGACCTGGGAGGGAAAACCAGTATGCGGCCGAGTACAAATCGCACCGGTTGCTGTTGGCGAAAATTTTCGTTTCCCTATCCTACTTTCGTGCAATCTGTCAATACACAGGCAAGGAGGCGCGCAAGAAAATGAAAGGTTTCTGGAGAAAGTTCTTCTGGTCTTTGGGTTTCGCGGACCGAAGCCTGTGCAAGGATGGCTTGGGCATTGGCTATATGCGCTGTGCGGAGAATAGTTCCAATCTGCTTTCTGCGTTTCTGGAAGCAGAGGGCAAGGAGGCGTTTGAGATGTGGGAGGAGTGCTGGGTCCACTCTTTCTTTTTTCGGGAGAAAGTGGACAACGCCCGAGTCAACTTTTGGAGGGGGAGTGAAGGCTGCGGGGGGCACGGTAAAGCAGTATTTCGCAGTGACAAAGCTCTGTATCCAGATGGACAGAGCGCCGTAGCGTTTTGACCCAGGGCCAGCTGTTATGCGCTCGGCCACCTCTTTTTGCACCATGAACAGGGCCTCAGCGAAGGAGGCCTTCTGTGTACAATCCCACAGAAGCGGCGAGGCGATATTGTAGGGGAGATTGCCGATAATCGTCCAGTTTTTTTTGATGCGCGAGAAGTCAAAGGTCAATGCATCCTGCAGGATGCATTGTGTGGTAGGGGCAGCCGCTTTCTGGCGCTCAGTTGCCCAGAAAGCGTCCTTCTCAAGAAGGAGGAGAAGCGCGTGCGGGGATTGTTCGAGAACGCGGGTTAGGGCGCCTGCGCCCGGGCCGATCTCAAGGATGTTTGTCGCATTGGTCAGGTTTAAGCGGGCCACCATGCGTTCGCAGATGTGCGGAGTTTTTAAGAAATGTTGGCCAAGGCTTTTTTTGAGGGCTGGTGTGTTCATCGCGTGACAAGATACGGCAAAAATTCGAAGAGTCTTGTTTTTTAGCAAAAATTCGCGCACTGCGGCTTAAAAGAGGCGGCGTTTGGAAGAAAAAGAGCGAGCGAGTACTATACCCGGCCGCACACTGGTTTTCCCTGGAGTGACAAAGGAGAGAGATATCAGTTGGTCGGTAACCGATGTTTACTTCGTCGCGTGGGGAAGAAGCTTTGTGATGCTGAGTATATACTGCGGTCAGAAAAAAAGTTGCCACATATGGTTGAAAATACAAGACTCAGTGGTGACACTCGTTTGCAAAAAGAACAGTTTGTTTCTGGCTAGAGTATGTACTCGTGACGGATACAATGTTCTTCTTCGACTGTTTTGGCGATATGCAGTAAGTCCACCGACCAAAAGGGAAGGAAGAAGATCTTTGGCGTCGGGAGTATAGTACAAATCTGCAGGTTGATTGCAAAAGATACGGCCGAAAAGCCAGACGCGCAGCAGGCGAGGAAGGAGTCCTATTGCCATCAACGTCTCGAATCGTACTAGCTTCCCCAAGTTTGTGTGTATACTCAAGCGAGAAACAAAATGAGATGGTTGTGAAAAGGAGTCAGCACAGAGTCTGGTATTATACTCGCGACGGATAAAATCTTCCTTCTCACTTCTTCCTACAATCCAATACACCCAACGACCAAGGGGAGATGGAGAAGAGCTTTTGCGTCGCGAGTATACCCGGCTTCATTATGATTTTCCAACGAGAGACACAATTGGTTGCCATCCAGGGATGACTTCGTGTCTTGGGGAAGAATCTTTGTGACGCCGAGTATACCGGGTTGCAAGCATTCTTCCTGCTCTTGGGGCCATCTCTCCAAGATGTCTCCTTGCTGGGCATACAAAAGACCTCCTATTTTTTGAATAGAGGTCTACTATGTCACGGGGCGAGCGTTGTCGCGTACGGGAAAAGCGCCAAGTGGCGCAATTCTTTTCTTTTGTTAAGTACCTTTCTTTTTTTTCAGTTCTTGTCGCAAGGAAAAAAGAGTGTATGCTTGTCTCTTCTCTGTATCCGCGCGCGGATGTACGGTTTTTTTAGATGAGTCTTTGCTGACGCACTGTGAAGAGAGCATCGTGTATTTCTTCTGCGTCGCCCGTACGCTGTGAGCGAAGAGTTTTCCACAAAGGAGACGGATATGCTCATTGAAATTTGGTCTGACTATGCTTGTCCCTACTGCTACATCGGTGAAGCTCGTTTAGGTCATGCCCTGCGTTCACTCAATCTCTTGCAAGAGACAGAGATTGTCTGGAAGAGTTTCGAATTGGATCCAGGGGCGAGTCGGGAGGTGACAAGCACAACACCTGAGCGCTTTGCCAGGAAATATGGTTTGCCTCTCTCTGGCGCGTTAGCGCAAATTGAACACATATCGCAGCTTGCTCGGGATGAAGGGCTTACTATGCGTTATGCAAGTTGTAACTACGCAAATACCTTTGATGCCCATCGTTTGGCCAAGTATGCCGCAGAGAATGGCAACAATGAACTGCATGAACGGCTTTTTGCGGCCTATTTCACTGAGAATGAGAACATAGCGGATCATGCGGTTTTAGAGCGCATAGCAGAGATGTGTGGTTTTGAAGGCAAGACTGTACGTGCGATGTTGGTCTCTGACGCCTATGCGGATGCTGTGCGTCATGATGAGCAGGAGGCTTCTCACATGGGCGTTCATGGTGTGCCGTATTTTGTCTTTGACCGCAAAATCGCAGTGAGTGGCGTTCAGCCTTTTGATCTTATGTGCCAAACACTTCAGAATGTCTCTCTTCAGAAATTGAGTACACGCGAGGACGGGGCACATTGTGGTCCAGAAGGTTGTGCGCTTTAGGGGTATGCTATGGTATTGTGTTTGCCACTGAGAGGCTATTTTGTAGTGAATGCCTATCTGTATGTGGATGAGCAGAGCCGCAGAGGCTTTCTCTTGGATCCTGGGGCAGAGTACGCCAAGGTTCTCAGTGTACTCAAGGAAAAAGATATTGTCTTGGAGCGTATATTGCTCACCCATGGTCACTTTGACCATACGGGGGCAGCGCACGCTCTGCACAGCACCTTGCACGTCCCCATTGCCATGGCACAAGAAGGGAAGCGGTATGCTGAAGATCCCTACTGGAATCTCTCCTTGGCCTGTGGAGAAGACGTGCGATTGCCAGAGGTTGAGTATTTTACTTCGTCTGACCGTCCTGAATTTCAGGCAGGAAGGGTGCGTCTGCAGGTACGAGCAGTGCCAGGTCACACTCCAGATAGCGTTTTGTACTATGCTGAAGAGGAGTCTTTGGCCTTTGTGGGAGATACAATCTTTCGCGGATCGCCTGGCTCAACACAGTTTTATGGGGGCAATGCACAGGATTTGGCTACAAGTCTTGTGCGCGAAATCGCCACCTTGCCCGATGAGACAGTGCTTCTCTCAGGTCACAGTGAGCCCACGACAGTTGGGGAAGAGAAAAAGCAGCCGTATTTTCAGCAGCTTTTGCGTCATTAGAACAAAAGCTTCCCTCTCATTTTTCTTGCGATAAAGATGGGCCTACCAGAGAGACTCGCGACGGATGCAATCTTCCTTCTCGAGTTTTTAGGCCATAGTCAGTTCGTCTGCTGCTATACTCGCGACGGATGAAATGTTCTTCTTCAACCGTACTGCCGATACGCAGCAAGTCCACAGACCAAAAAGAAGGAAGAAGATCTTTGGTGTCGTGAGTATAAGAAGGGGAGGAAGACGATCTTGGGCGTTGTGAGGAGAGTACTTTATTTTCTCTGTCTGTGTGAAAAATGGGGGGGGGACGCTTCAACGGCAAAGAAAGGTCTATACCCGGCCGCATGCTGGTTTTCCCTGGGCAGCTTAGGGAAAGCGACTTCAATTGGGCTCGCGGGGAAGAATCATTGTGACGCCGAGTAGAGTACCGACTTTTCTCAAGAAGCGCTGTCAAAATATGGTGGGGAACCTGGACAAAACAAGGAAGGGAGAGCGTACAAGATACACACGCACTTTGCGAAGCCAATACTACAGCAGCAAAACGGTTGATCCCATACACTGGATTCAGACCGCTGGTTGGAAGAGTGTGGTGGAAAATCATTGTGCAGCTGAGTATACTGCTAGGTACACACGAACTTGGGGAAGCCAGTATTCAGTTTTCTCAGTCTGTGTGAAAAATGGGGGGCGCTTCAACGGCAAAGAGATGTCTGCGTACAAAGAACACACAAACTTGGGGAAGCCAGTACTATACTCGGCGTCACAAAGATTCTTCCCCGTGACACGAAGTCGCTCTGCGTGTGTCGACCAAGAGAGGTCGCTATCCTCTGTCTCTTGCGGGAAAATCGTTATGCGGCCGGATATAGTATCGGTTGAGCAAAGTAGGTGTGTATTGTATACTGCGGTCAGAAAAAAATTGCCCCACGTATTTGAAAATATCGGACGCAGCACTGACTTTTTTTTGAAAAAATATCTGTTTTTTTCTGGATTTAGTATATACGCTGTCCTATGCAGTGGGCCCCACGATATTTTTACAGCACGGACTGAGCGAAGGCTAGGATGAATGCGGCTTTGCAGAGTGTTCCTCTGGAATTTGCTTTCGAGACCAGATTCGAATAGCAGAGAGCGCGTTGACCAGGTTTTTGCCGTTTTCAGTGAGTGAGTACTCCACACGCGGAGGGACTTCATCGTAGCTTATTCTTTGAATGATGCCGCTTTCGACAAATTCCTTGAGGCATTTGCTTAAGGCCAGATCAGAGATGCCAGGAAGCTGGCGTTTTAATTCTGAAAAGCGGAGAGGGGCTTCTTGTACGATGAGCCAGAGAAGGCGAATCTTCCACTTACCGCTGAGCAAATTGCTCGCGTAGAGCAAGGGGCAATCGGGATCAGGAATAGTGCGTGCCATACGTATGAAGGGAGCGTCTCTTTGCTTCGTAATTGAGGATCTGAGAAAAAAGGCTCTTGGTATGTCCTTGATCGCAGCAAGGTTCTACGGTTTTTTTGTACAGACACAAGTCACGGAAGGTTGGGAAAAAGGGGGAGTGCTCCCCTTTTTTTATACTGCGGTCAGAAAAAAGGGACCACTTGGAGTTAAACTGTAACTATATATTTTAGGGTATTTAGGGTATTTTAGGGTATTAGCTAAAATCCTGGCACACATATTGAACGAACATCCCTTTCAAGATCCATACCAAGCTATAGCTGGCACGTGATCATCTTCTATCTCGACT
>JAFTDR010000209.1 GCA_017454105.1 Desulfovibrionaceae bacterium
TACTAACCCAGACAAGTGCATAATTCCTCTGGAATGTGTTACAGACAAGAATGCAAGGGCCATAATCGCAGCAATGCCTGAAGCTCTCTGTTTTGCATGTTATTCGCTCCGGTGGGCAGTCGAAACTACGTACCTTGAGCAGAAGACACACTGGGGCCTTTCAGAGTATATGTTGCGCTCAGTTACGGGCATTGAGAGGCTTATCAACCTCCAGCTAATGGTATACGCCGTTCTATGCATACTCCCCTGGATTGCACCAGAGTTCAAGTCACTTGAGAGAACTAAGTGTGCAGGAGCGGCGATACGAGATCGGAAAGGCGATCAACCAGGATCTATTTTTACGCAGTTTCGCGTCAGAGCTGAAGAACCAAGAAAATTCCGAGGAGCTTATGAAGGTTTTCAACAACGTTGCTGGGAAAATTAGGTGCTTCGCAAAATCAGGCACCGAAGAGTAGCCTAAGAGCCGTAAATAGCGAGCCTAAAAAGAGGGGCAAAAGCCGAATGCAAAATTCGTGCCGTTAAATGCGTGAATTTTGCTGTATGCAATTTTTGTGCCTTTTTTTCAGGACCAAAAAATTGGAAAGTGGTGAATATAGTCAGCATACTGCCTGATCATATCTTCATTTCTTCGGTAATAGGTCCACTTTTCATGCCGCTCAGAAACTAACAGGCCAGCATCCTGCAGCATGGCAAGGTAATTCGAGACGGTTGACGGTGGACACCGGCCTTCTCTTGAATGCTACTGACACAGACGCCACCCCGTAAATCGACCGGTGTGCCAAGGCCCTCCCCCTGCGGAGGAAAATGTACATGAGGATTCTTCAGCCAGCCGAGAATCTTTACCCGTGTCTCATTGGATAAAGCCTTGGAAATTTCTATGAAATTCATGTCGTCAACCTTTCTTGGAAAAATGTTGGGGCTCAGGAATTTTCGTTGGGCAAAAAAGCCAGTAGGTATGAGCTTTAACCACACAGTTCCAAGCTCTGCGAGTATCTCTGGCTTCTTTTTTTGCAACTTCGCTTGCTCTCTATTTGGCAGGGGAACGTTGCAGGATATGAACAATCTAGGATCTTTGCGCTCACCCATTCAAAAAACGAGCCAGATGCTCGAAGACATCTATCGCGCTTTTTGAGGCACACTCGCTTTGTTGCGTAAAAACCTACACTCCCCTGTTCGTGAAGTGGCTGGCAAACGCAAGAGAATTTGAAGTGCTGCCTACCGCGTAGGGGACCCCAGAAAAGCCACAGTTCTCCCCTTCTTCCCATGGGACCGCGAAACCTGTCTCCTTTGTCATTTGGCCCCAGACACTCAAAGCACCAACATTTTATTAATTTATTATATCTATAATTTTCGAATTGTCAATATTAACCCTACCATTTCCGTATGCGGTCAAGTGTCCGCATATGGAAACTACGCCAAGGAATGGTGCAGATTTTCGTGCTTAGGGCAGGATACAAGGACTGTCTGCGATCGATAAACAACGTGAACAACGCAAGCGCCAGGCCGAAGGCCCAGCGCTTGCGGTCCTATTTACGTGTTGTAAAGACTATATCTTCGGCTGCACAAGCTCCGTGATATTGTCATGAATGAAGTTGGTAATTCCGTACTTGAGAGAGGAACCGAAGCCTAACTTCTTGACTGCACCACTCTTGTTGGTGTCAACCACGTCACTCATAACGTCCAAGAAAGTGTTTGGACTGGCACGTCGGCTATGATCCTTTTGCTCCTCGGCCTTCAAATCACTCAAGGTCCTCAGAGCCTTGTCCTTTAAAGCGCCGATCATGAGCGTGACTACTTCCTCATGGCCTGGATGTGTCGTGTTCTCAAAGGCGTCCTTATGCTGATTCCAGAGATCAAGCAGGACAGGATCTTTGTCAACGGTCTTAGCCTTGAACTCTGCAAGGAATGTGGGGAAGCTAAGAGACTCGCGAACGTCATGCTCTTGTTCAAGACTTAAAGTCGACTTCGAATCCCCTATCTGCGCCTCATACTGAGCAATATAGCTCATCACGGACTCATGGGATTGTTCGTCATCGGCCATGGCAGCCAAAACTGTGTCTGCGATGCTACGGTCATACGGCAGAATGCTCGGTGAAATTTGGGATCTAAGCGTATCTATGGCCCGCATTTCCTCTTGAATGTGGTTCATAAGGGTAATCATCTCATTGATGGAATTCTGCAAGCGTATCTGGCTATTGGAAAAATTGTAAATAGCATGGGGAATTTCCACACCGTTACGCTGAATTTCTCCCAATATAGCAGCAATACGGCCCCCAGTGTCACTCAATGTACCCTTTTGCATGATCACACGCACGCTCTCAAGAATCTGTTGCCGCTTAGCGTCAAAGTTTGCCTGAGACTGCGTGGGCAACATGGCGCGGAAGGCATCCAGAAACTTTGAAGATTGCCGTGTCGTTGTGGCCACGATCATGGTCATAACAGAACTCTGCTGTTCCTGGGTGAGCTTGGTAGCATTACCAAAGTCAATAACCGTGAGATTCTTTCCGTCGCTCATGATATTGCCCGTGTGCAGATCACCGTGGAAGAAGCCCTGCTCGCCGAAGATGCCCTCGGTCACCCACACCTCTGCCAAAGCGGTGAGCTGCTTGTGACGGGCTTGTGCCTCATCATAGAGTTCCTGCAGGCGCGCCTTCACTGGCGCAAACTCATGCAAACGCCCCTCGGGCACTCCATAGGTCACACGACTACGCTGCCCCTGGGCATTGAATTCCTCCGATCTGCCGAGGTTTTGCCCCATGCGTTCAATTTCTTCCCTCGTATCCTTGAGAAATCCATCTATCGTGGTCCCAGGAGCCAATTCCATGGCCATGGAATTGCTCTTGGGCGGGATGTCTTCCACCACCTTGACACTTTGAATGCTCTTCTCTTTGCCATCAAAGGGCTTGTCGTACACAACGCCTGACTTCGCGTTGCCTGCCTCAATACCGAAATCCAATTCCTCCATGATGCCTTCCATCTGTCCTTGGAAGGTGCCGAGCATTCCAGGAACCTTGGCAGCTGCTTTTTCGAAGATGGGCCTCTCACGCTGTACGCGATTGGCCGCGTCGGGTCGCAAAATCTTGACCACGCATTCGCGCGACTGCCCTTGCTGATCCGTAATACGACAGCGGAAGGCCTGGCCAATGCTGGCCGCGCCCAGGGAGGAAAGCACCTCGATGTTGCGGATGCGCCCGTTGGAACTGTTGACCATATCCAATAAATTGGCCTCAACGATATCTGGTGGAATGGGGGCTAAACGACTCTTCATGTCCTGGCAGGCAATACGCAGATCCTGGGGAAGACCGGGTCCATCCAGTCCCTGGAATATCTTTTGTAATACCGGCCCCGCGCCCTTGAGCATGGCACCCAACTGCTGCATGGGAGTTGCGTTCGGCGGGGCGTAGCGCAAGCCCGCTGAGACCATAGCCCGCTTGTCCATGAGGGGCACGCTTTGAAAATAGTCCTGAATGACAAATTTGATAAACTTCCCCATGCCATCACTAGTAAAATCCGTACCAGCGGCAGCCACTAAACTGTCAAGATTGGCTGCACCGAGCTGCTGCAGACGCAAGCTGTGTGCCTCAGCCTCATTGGCCGGAGCTGCAGCCGGTGCATTTTCAGGTTCTGCTACCGGCGCATTCTCGCCGAGGGCTGCATCAGCTTCAGCTTTGGCTGCCTCTGCCTCGGCCTTGGCCTTAACGTTGGCAGCCTCGCTCTGAGCCTTGGCTGTTTGCGCATCGACTTGCGACTGCACGGTAACAGTATAGGCTCCCACGGCTTCGTCATAGGCCTGCTTGGCAGTAGTCACCGCTGTCTGGTCCTGATTGGCCGTCGCTCTGGCCGTATCAGCCTCTTGACGGAGCTGTGTTGCGTTTGCACGGGCACTTGCTGCACTTTCCTGTGCGGTTCTGGCTTCTGCCAAAACCTGAGGCTCTAGAGCCGCAGCAGCATCATTGGCCACATTGCGTGCACTTGTTGCCTCATTGCGCGCGTTTTGGGCAGCGGCAGAGGCTTCGTCCGCTCTCATACGTGCTGCACGCGCCTTCTCTTGGGCGTCAGCGGGTGCACCGGCCACTAATGTCATAAGATCGGCTTCATCAGCCACATCCTTGGCCTTGGCTGCCACATCCTCAAGAGATGCTGCATGGCTTTCCGCCTCTGCTGCCACACGCTCACGCTCCAACGCATCACGCGCGTTCTCAGGTTGGGAAGCAAAGTACTCTTCCAAAGCCTGGGCCGTCACTTCCGCGTTGTGCGCTACAACTTCAGCCTGTTCAGCCTGGGTTTGAGACTGAGCTGCCTGGGTCTGCTTAGCCTTCCATGCATCATCGGCATTAGAGACTTTGGTCATAGCCGCGTTTATTTGTAAACGAATATCAAATTCACGTTTCGATGCGTTTTTCTCTGCGTCTGCTGCCTGTGTGGCTGCTTCCTGAGCCTGACGGGCATTGTCTGCCAAGCGGGCATATTCCACAAAGGCATTGACTGCCACCTTGCTGGCAAGACGTCTGCGCTGCGCAGGATCATCCACACCGGTAATGGCTGCGGACAATTTATCGAGTGCAGTGGACACAGCCTGCGGACCTGGCTTGCGCGCGAGCAATGCATCAACGTTTTCCTGGGTTAACGCCAATTTTTCTGCCTCAAGGGCTGCCTTGAACTCACGAACCACAGCCTTGGTAGGAGCAGTAAGGCTATTGTCCATCATCAAGATGGCTGTAGTCATATCATCCTGCACCGTCTGCGCGGCCTTGGTCACGCTCTCATTGATCTGTCCGACGATCTTCTGCAGAACCTTAGACGTAAGCTGCGTGATGCCGAGCGCAATGGACACGCTGTCGGCAGGCATATTCTTTTCCAAAAGAGCTGCCGTCATATCCCCCATCATGTCCTTCACGGCCTCGCTCATTTCCTCTGGTAAGCCCCCTAAAAGGCTGGTTCGCTCAGCCTCGGGCAAATCGTCAAGTTCCACCAAGCGATTTCCAAGGGCATTGTCCGCCGACACGTCGAATTCAGCTCCGAGCGTTGCATCGGGTACACCGGGCTTAGCAGCCTCAATGGCGTCACGCAGATTGTCGGCCTTCTCTTGGTCAACTTCGCTCTTTGTAAGCTTGGCCTGGGCCTCAGCCCTGGCCAGCCGTACGGCCAGACGCGCTTCCGTAGCCTCACGACTGATGGGACTCGTTCTGTCATATTCTTCCAGAGCCTTCCGCGCATCCACTAATTCAGAGAGTCTTGCAGGATCGTCTCCGTATTCATCCACCTCTGCCTGAGCCGTGGCTAGGCGCAGTACCAAGGGTTTCCGATCATTGTCATTGAGCATCTTGGCCTCAGCAGCATAGGCCAGGCTTTCAAGACTAGTGAATTTGGATTCATCCACTTTTTTGGCACCAAAAAAGCCGCCAAAAAAATTCCCTAAAACATTCAGCCCCTTGCCAGCCACGCTCCCCCTGAGGGTCTTAGCCGTGAACTGAGCCGCGTTGGCTTCTGCTCTCGCTGCCTGTGCTTCAAGCTTGTCGGCCAAGGTTGCGTCGGGCTTTGCTGCTTTAGCTTCGGCGTCCCTTGCCTTTGTCTCAAGATTCACAGCATTGAGACCGGCCTCCACCTTGATAATGTCGCCAATGACGCCAGCATTAGTCGTCAACACTTTTCGCAGACGGATTTCAGGAGAAAGCTTGTCCTCGTCCACAATGTTGCCAGAATAGATGATGTCCGCAGCAAAATTGGCTACCTGCTTCTGCGTGGAAAGAGCCAAGGGATTATTCAGAGGCCTGAGTATGGCAACGTTGACTTTTTGCCCAGTTGCAAAATCCTTCTCGCGCACACTCATGAGCTCCATCACGTCAGTACTAACAATGCGGCTGGTTGAGGAGATCTTGAGCACATGGTCAATAAGATTCGTCGCTGAGCCGTAGTAGCCCTCAACAGCGTATTGGGCAATGCGACTCAGGTAGCGTGTGGGACAACTGTGCAACTCCCCACCGTCAATGCCAAGATTAGCTTTGATGGACTTAAGGCAGAGTTCCCGCAGGCGCGCGTCGTTAAGACCTTTGCTGTCCAACGCATCCTTGGGATCGCTACTATTGAGCGAAAAAGGATCCTCCTGTTGCCCATCCTGATTCTGTGGTTCTGCCAAAACGAGCGTCAGCGCTTGGATTTTGTTTTGTACGTCCTGCGTATTGCGATCGGGCGAAGACTTCAGCTCATTGAGCTTAGCTGTGAGTTCTTGCCGCGTCTTCTCGAACTCTGTTGTCAGGTTAGCCTTTTCTTTTTCGGCCTTATTCAGTTCGATAAGCATAGGATCGTTCAAAAGCATAGGATTGCTCAAAAGCGTATCGCGCCTTGCCATGGCCTGGTACAATTCTGGTTTGCGCTTTTCAAGATCGCGCAATTGGTTCAATGCCGCATTCTTGGCCTGACGGGCCTGCTCACGCAAGCTAGTAATAGCCGCCTGTCTGGATTCGTACGCATCAACAGCACCGTGTGACAGATCTGCCTCCAACACGCTCTGAGCCTTTTCTGCTGCCTTCAGCTGTTCATCGCACTGACGAATGGTCTGGTTGCAGGCCATCTCCGTCTTATCAAACTCCGCCTGAAGCTTATCTAGAGCGCTTTGTGTATCGGCCAATTCTTGCCGAAGCTTCAGCGCTTCTGGGTTGTCCTTGATCGCCGCCTCGGCCTTAGCAATACGTCGATCGCACGCTTTCATAGCCGCATTGTATTGCTCTACAAGAGACTGACCCGCATGTCCTTTCTGTGCCACTTTTCCAACATTCGACTTCTTCGGACCTTCCAGAATATCCAATGCTGCCCTAGTGCCATAGAGGTCTGTATTGGTGACAACATCGTCCTCAATTTTCTCCGCAAGAGTTTTGGCATTGTAGTTGGAGACAATGCGCTCGCCACCAATGGTTGCCGTGAGCTCGCCATTGGCATCGCGATGAATGGTCATAGGCTTGCCGTCCATGAGCACAGATGTGCCTTTCAGGGCCACGTTTTTATCCAGTAAGTGTAAGGTGTTTTTAAGACCAACCACGTCCTGCGCGAGTTGGCGTTCCTTTTTTGATTCCACGTGGCACATGATGGCTGGCGCGATACCGAAGGTGAAAAGGCCGGAAATGATCTTGGTCGCGAGCGACCACTTGGTGTGCTTAAGAGCCTCCTGAGTTGTAACGCCCTTGAGAAAAACCTCGGCTGCCGCTCGATCGGTGTCCGAAAGTCGACTGAGGGCCCGAGCATTAACGTCTTCTAATGGCTGCTGCACTTGAGGCTGTACATTATTGGCAACAGGAGCACGGTTGTCCTGTTGCAGATTATCAAGGTTCTCTTGAACCTGCGGGCGATTATTGACTTGTATCTGTGACATATTTTCTTCTCCTCAAAACTACTCACAAAACAGGAGGAACTTACAGCACACACTTGAAACAGGGGGACTCACGCTCCCGTACGAACACAAAAATACGCTTACCTCTGATTTGTATCAAACCACTATATGGTTGATGTCGGGGACAGTTACAAAGTATACAGCTCCGTTCGAAGAGATGCGCAGTAGAAGTTATCGGTACGATCAAAATGAGCAACTTCAATGCGAGGGTGGCTCACTGAGTTTTAGTTACACAAGTATGAAGAGTTTAGGTTGCAAGCACATCTTCTGTAGTGGCCATAGTAACGTGGTACACAATGGTCACACGCGGTCAACAATCTTTTGCACGACGTCAAAAGCAAATCCCCGATACCACAGATCATCTGTCAGCTTACAAGAAGTATGCCATACATCTTGGCAGCACTACAAGGCGTTGAACTCAAGCTTTGTCGAGTAGTACAATTGAGGCAGTGATTGCAATGCGTCAAAAGTGAGAGTTTCGTCAAAAGTGACGAGCCCTATATTCACGTCACCGTGGCTCTCGCAAGCAAATAGCGCGTCTCAAGTGCCCCCCTTGGGGATTTCGTATCAAGGCTGACGGCTGACTCATTTGGATCTCTCGAGATCAAAAAAACGTGCGCTCCCTAGGATGTTGGACTATTTCACCTTTTGGCGCATTGAGACGGTTGAAGATACGAGTGTTTTATCGGGAAGAGGCATCTCTAGAAACACCAAAGTGTCCTTTGTTTCACACTATTAGACACTTCCGTAGTTTTTGCCACCATAAAAGGTGCAGCTACATCTGCCTTTACAAGCCAGAAAGATTCGGGATGTCGTTGACGTCCTGGCCCATTTGCAGATCGGAATACGTGCCATCCTCGTGCACAGCAAACGCAAGTGCGTATCGAGAACCCTTCACACCTTCACGAATGGTATCCTGCAGAACAAAATATCCGGCAAGACGTGGCAGTAGCAGTATCTGCACAGAGAGTCCCATAAATCACCGATTCTGACTGTGCCTTTCTCTTTCCAAAGTAGGTTGACCAGTTCCATGATCAATAGCTGAGGTCCCCATCTTGAAATCAGATTTTCCTCCGATTCCAGCTTCTGCCTGATCCCAAAAAGGCCCTTTTCTATGTTTACAGGAGACACAGTCCATATGATGTCCCATGTTCCAGACGCTCTGTCGACATAGGGTACGAGTAACAATGAATATGCGGCCTTCAGACGCAGGTCCACTGTCTCGTCAGCCCCATTCAAGCTGTTCATTGTTTCTCTGTTTTGACCGGCATCAAGATTCAGATTTTCACTGTCATTCCCATATCGTACCAGAAGGCAGCTAGGAACGAAGGAAGTTGCAACGGGTTTACGATGTCCCCGTCGTGGATTTCATCTTTTTTACATGCATCGCAACTCAAGTTTTCTGGCAGAGGGAAAGCATCGCCTTCTCGTTCTCCACCTGTACAAGTCGCCAGAAGGTTTTGCCAGTCAAGATTCCAGGTATGCCCAGAGGAAGTGTCGGACTTGGGATGGAAATGTTCCACTCGTATGGCGTGTGGTGTTTCTTCCCGCAGCTTGCATTCACAATATGCGCACAAATACTTCTGATCCCGAATCAAATACTCTCGTGCTTCGGTATAAGCTTTATCGCCACCGTTGGCAGCGTCATTACGCATGGATTCCCAAGTTGCATAGGGAACTGTTGCAGCATAGCACGCAAGACGGGGAGGACAAGTTTTTTTGAGAATCGTCTTCATGCATCACCGCCTTCTTCGTTCTTCTCCCAGATACGGTTTTCAATATGCATATCTAGCTCAACTAGTTCGGGTTCCTGGCCGCCATAGCGTTCATCCAAAATTCTGCGCAATTCCAATGCGCGGTCGGTATCCCATTTGTCGGCGTACACCAGATTGCGGTATTCTTCGAGTTCATCCCGAGCTTGTGACGGTGGACGATTGTCCACGCCGAAAACCTGCTTCATGATCCGTGATGCCTCTGCTCCCCATGTGCCTTGTGGGGCGGAATGGATCACTCCCCCATTGCCAAGAATGCGTATGTGTGATGCGTCAAGAGACGTTATCACCTGAGGGCTATGTGTCGTGACAATGAACTGAACGTTGGGGAAGATTTCGATAAGGCGTGGCAGAACGGTCTGCTGCCACGAAGGATGCAGGTGCAACTCTATTTCATCAATAAGCACAATACCAGCAGCATGAAGAACAGTTTCCCCTTCAGCCAGTGGCACTCCTTCCTGCGCAAGAGCCGTGCGTCGCGCGAGATCCATGACAAGTGCCAACGGTGCGGTAGCCGTCACTCAACTGTTGAAGTGAATCTGATCCGATATAGGAAAACCCGCATGGATAGCGGGTTTGAGAGCGTTTTCAACGAATTTTGAACACAAAAAAAGCCCTCTTAGAGGGCTAATTTTTTTTGTTTTGGTGGAGAAGAGGAGATTTGAACTCCCGACCTCTGCCTTGCGAAGGCATTGCTCTCCCAGCTGAGCTACTTCCCCTGCTGTTCGCAAACTCAATATAGGTAATCTATACTCTGCCTCAATGCTCTTGTCAAGCAGAAATTTTCCGCGCGTACGAACCCCTACACTTGTGACGCGAACCTTCATCCGCCGTCAGAAAAAAATTCTGCACATGGAGTTGAAAAATACCAGACTATGTACTGAGTCCTTTTTACAAAAATGTCAGTTTGTTTCTGGCTGTTGAATACCCTGCAAAAAGGAAGCACTCGTGGCTTAGGCAACTAAAGATCCTGATTCTTTGGGACTCACTCATATGACCGGTATTCTGGTAATCCGCACACGCGGAGTAAATGCTGACATTTCAGAAAAAAATCGCCGCACTTCATCAGATAGCCTATTCGCAGATCGAGTATCGTCATTTTTTTACCGCAAGAACTCCGTGTACACCCGTATCTATCGGTATACCCCTACTGATTGCCATTTTGCAGAACAGTCATAGCCATGGCGACGGCAAGTTTATCGCCCCCGTCCTCAACCGCATTCCCAAGTGAATCTTCATAGGACGGAGCAACTATTGCCTGGGCATCCACTTCTTCTCCGTCAGTACGATGCTCCTCTTCCGCAGCCATCTCGGCAACTTGCTCATCTTGCGTGTCCGCGCTCGCAGACAGTTTTGTGAGAGACATGGTCTCGCTGCTTACTTCATTCTGCTCGTCAATTTTTTCATTATGATTGGCGACCAAGAGTTCTTCCACACGACTGTCATTTGCATCCAAAAGTGTTTCAACGTCCACGCTCTTGACAGATACATCCTGGACGATGACTGGGCGTACCTCCCCCCTACCGCCAAAGGAAGCATTCTCTGAGGATGCCTCGCCGGCTGATACAAGCCCTTCTCCAATGGAAGTATAGAGCAGGGACTGGTCGCCCATATCATAAGAAGACGGCTCCGCATTGTCCTGCTCAGACTCAGCCGCCTGCACGCCAACGGATTCCCCTTGCTCATCACTACTCTTTTGAATGCCTTCCATGAGTGTGAGCGGCTTACTCAGTTCATAAAAACGGCCACCACTTCCCTCATATTTGATGAGCGGTTCATCCTCCCCTGCTGCAGGCATAAGGTTTGCCCCGAATGCCGTCAGAAAATCAGAGCCTGATAAAATCTGCCCGTCAACAGTGAATTCAGGCATGTTCTCTTTTGTGAAACAAGTATAAAAATTCAGCAGTTCAATTGAGGATTCATCGTCAAAGCGAATGACGAGATTCGATGAGTCCTCGGAAAGCTCCATTATCGGCTGATCAAGAGGGAAGGTAAAAACAATCCGTTCACTCGCATTGGCCGGTATTTGAACATGTTGTCCAGCTAAGGGCCGGGAAAGAGTTATCTCAGACATGGCGCGCTCCTTACATCTACTTTTTCCTCCTCCACGAGGAAAATACTTGGTCTACAGAGTGGATCCCCTGCCCGGAGAGAGCGAGAACCACGTTCTTCACACACAAACGATCATCACACTCTTTCCAGAAAGAGGATATCTGAATTGCCCATCGATATACGTAAGCCAGAAACAAACTGACAGTTTAGCGAAAAGGAGCCAGCACAGAGTTTGGTATTTTCAACTTGGTAAGCGACAATTTTTTTCTGACCGCAGAAGAAAGCAAGGGAAGCCCCCTTTCACTCTCAAAGGGGCTGCCCTCATCTTGTTGCCAGGAAAAAGGAAAACGTAGAACTTTTTTGAACGTATTTTACAATAGGTACAGTGGCGAGTAAATAGGGACAGTGCCCCAAGGGAGGCGATTCCTAAGACGCCCCCTGCTTAGGCTCAAGCTTCCTGAACGCCCGTTCACTTGGACACATTTTTCCCAAGCAATAGTCCGCAGAGTCTTGCGCGCTCAAACGTTCAGATGCTGCCTTTTGCCCTCGTACTTTTCTCTTGGCTGCACAATCTGCCAACTGTCGATCTTCTGCCTTTTTTGCAGAGCGTCTGGCCTCTTGCACACTGAAAAAGATCTGCAGAAGACCGATGGCGCTATCCTCACGGCTCTTTCTGCTGAGCATTTTTTTTCTTTTTCGACCGCAAGCCCGAATCAGCAAGTGGATCAGCAAGATTGAGCGTACCGCCGGCAATCTCCCAGAGATAGAGACTCGCAACGGAAGCGTACGGGGAATAGAGAGCGCGGTAGTTTGCGAGGTCAGCCGCTGTAAGCTCCGCTTTCTGATAGACCATTCGCAAACCGCGCCTGATACCGAAATCACCAGTACTCAATACATCTTCGCGCGCAAGGGAAAAAATAAGCAGCATCTCAGCTGTCCACCGACCAACTCCCGGCAGAACACAAAGAGCAGAAATAAAGGCCTCATCATCAAGATCGGCCAGCGCTTTGGGCTCAAGTTCCCCGCAGGACATCTGGCGCGCCGCCTCTTTGATGTACGCAACCTTCCGCCCAGAAAGACCGGCGCTACGGAGCGTCTCGTCAGGAAGAGTTGCGACACGCTCAGGTGTCAGAGGTGTGCCGCAGACAACAAGGACGCGTTTCCATACGCTCTGATGCGCTTTCCCAGATATCTGCTGGCCTGCGATGGTATGCATGAGGGCGGTAAAAAGATCGGGTATGCAGACTCGCCGCACAGGACCTATCTGCTCAATCATCCCGCCTAAAATGGGATCCCGAGCCGCCAAATGCGCTACTGCCTCCTGTGTCACCGGAAAAAAAGGACCGTCCACCTAAGACGCTCTCAATTTTTAAGACTGTTGATAGGGGCGGGAATCCGGCCGCCAAGCGCTATGAAACGGCTGGCATCCCCCTTGGTAACAGGCATAATCGGAGCCTTTCCAAGCAGACCGCCATAGGACACTTCATCCCCCACCCCCTTGCCTGGCACAGGGATGACACGCACGGCGGTTGTCTTATGGTTGATCATGCCAATAGCCATCTCATCTGCGATGATCCCGGCTATGCTGCTCGCCGGTGTGTCACCAGGGATCGCGATCATATCAAGTCCCACAGAACACACACTGGTTAGGGCCTCAAGTTTTTCCATGCTCAAAAGTCCTTCGCGCGCTGCGGCCTCAATGCTCGAATCCTCAGAAACAGGGATAAACGCGCCAGAAAGCCCACCGACAGACGAAGAGGCAAAAGCCCCGCCCTTCTTGACCGCATCGTTGAGCATGGCAAGCACAGCCGTGCTGCCTGGAGCGCCAATGCCTGAAAGACCAAGGCTCTGAAAAATCTCACCAACTGAATCGCCGACAGCAGGCGTCGGAGCAAGCGAGAGATCGCAGACGCCAAAAGGAAGACCGAGACGCTGCGCAACCTCTGTGCCGATAATTTCACCCACTCGCGTCACCTTGTAGGCTGTCCGCTTGATCACTTCCGCCATGTCAAGCAGAGTAAGCGCTTCTCCCTTGTCATTACAGCCCCGGGCAAGCAGGCGATCGATTGCCTTCCGCACAACCCCAGGCCCAGAGACGCCCACATTGATGACCACATCGGGCTCGCCAACTCCCAGATACGCACCGGCCATAAAGGGAACATCCTGCGGTATGTTCGCAAAAGCGACGAGTTTCGCGCAGGCAATGCCATCCTCCGATGCCTTAGCACAGGCGAGGATCTGCTCACCCATAAGCCGCACGGCATCCATGTTGATACCGGCCCTGGAGGAGGCGAGATTGATTGAGGAGCAGATGCGCTCTGTCTGCGACAAAGCCTCAGGCAGGGATTCAAGCAAGGCTCTGTCCCCGTTGGCGAAACCCTTTTCAACGAGCGCGGAAAAGCCCCCAAGAAAATCGACCCGCGCCTCGCGCGCGGCCCAGTCAAGCGCCTTGCACACACGCACCATACCCTCAGGGCCAAAGGGGGCGGCCACAACGGCAATGGGACTCACGCTTATGCGTTTGTTCACAACGGGTATGCCATACTTGTCACCGATTTCATTGCACACCGGCACAAGCTGCGAGGCAAAACGCGCAATCTTCGCCTGGATATTGGCAATGAAAAGATCCAGATCATGGCTTACGCAGTCAAAGAGACTGACACCCAGCGTCACGGTACGGACATCGAGATGCTCGTTCCGCAACATATTTAACGTATTGGTAACTTCACGGTCAGAAAGCATAGTGTTTCCGGCTTTATGGTTTACAGTGTGTGCGCACAGCAAACGGCCGCACAACATCGTCTTTCAGCTTCATTCGCAGCCCCCCACAAAAGCATGTACGGTCGCACGCTACAGTGCGAGTTCCGACAAAAAGCTTGCCGTGCGAATTGTATACTACGGTCAGAAAAAAAATTGCAACTTGTGGTTGAAAATACCAGACTCTGCGCTGGCTCACGTTCTCAAAAATGTCTGTTTGTTTCTGGCTGGAGTATATTGTGGATGAAAAGCGACACAAGAGCCTTTACAAAACTGTGGCGACGTGCACATCGAATCTCGTTGCACAGGCGTTGATTCCCGTGCGCCCCACGGTATATTGTATGCGATCCGAAACGCCTCTCTTCTGTGTGCCGTACGCAAGGATGGTTGTCCAATAGAAAAGCCTTGTTCTAACAACGTTCGAAAGCGACCCACTACGCCAACGATCGACTTCCTACCATTCATGTCGGTGGACGTATTGCGTAGCGCCAACACAAGTGCAGAAGAACATTGCATGCGAGGAGAGACGCTCACAAGCATATACTCGGCGTCACAAAGATTCTTCCCCGTGACACGAAATAGCCCAGCGTGTATCGACCAATCGAGGTCGCTCTCCTCTCTCGTTGGAAAATCAGTATGCGACCGGGTATACAACGTTGCGGCGTTTCGGAGAGACAGATCGTTTCTCTCTTGTGTATCGCTGCGTTTTGGCCCATCCAGTGCCTTGCGGCAAACGCATTCGGCCATATGGCAACTTTTTCTGACCGCAGCAGAGCTAACAAGAAGAGAACGAATTCGTAGTACTGCCTCATTCCATGGTAGAGTCAATTGTTTCTTGCGTACGACTACGCAGTGCGTACAACAAGGGACAAAGCAATCGCGGATGCGGCGTACGCCCGCAGCCTATATCGAGCCTATACGGTTGACAGCCTCGAAAATATCTCTGTGCTGGACACTCACACGCAGTCCGAGACTTTGCCCCTCGCAGACAAGCTCGCGCCTGAGCCTTCCGATATCAACAGTCTCAGGCACCATGACCTCAAAAACAAAAAGCGCGCGCCGCACACTTCCCTCGCCAAGAAAAGCTCGTAAGCTCTCAATATTCACGCCATGCCGTGAAAAAACCTTGCTCATTTTGGCGATCTGGCCATTGCCGTCATCGCCGTCGGCACTGACCACAAAGGGCTCCGAATGGACGTTCTGGCCCCAGGCCCCCTCGCAGGTCGGCCTCACAATAAGGGAGAGATCCATATTCGCGCCGCGCAGTCCGTCAAGCAATGTCTGCTGCAGCGCTTCCGGCGTCCTCTGATCCTCGATTTCAACGAGAAAAATGCCGGCAAACTCGCCAAGCAGAAGACTCTGTGTCGCCGCAGTGATATTACAGCCTGCTGCGCAGAGAAGACCGCTCACTGTCGAGACGACACCAGGGCAATCCCGCCCAAGAAAAGAAACCGTACATTTCTGCATGCCTTATCTCCTCAGTCGACACGCTTTGCAATATATTTTTAACGGCCCGGCACAAGTGTTATGGACGCAATTTCGGCAGGGACGCCAATGCGCACAGGAAAACCGGACCAAAGTCCAGCCCCGTTGGAAACATAGAGTGACATACCGTCCACTGTGTACCAGCCGCGAACATATCCATGATTTGCCCTCGCGACAAGACGATCCATACCGTAGCACTGCCCACCGTGCGTGTGCCCGGAGAGCTGAAGATCGGCAATGCTCGCGTTTTCCTGCGCCCTCTCGGGCCGATGATCAAAGAGAATGCGCACAGCCCTCTCCCTGGGCGGCAAAGGCTCAAGACTTTCCAAGGTCTTAGCCGGCCGTCCAAAATAGCGGTCGCCCTGACGATCATCCCGGCCAATCAAAACAAGTGACTCGCCCCGCACACGAAGGATATGCCGTTCTGTGTGCAAAAAGCGTATGCCAATCTCCTCATACAAGCGCATCCACGCGGCATAATCACTATAGTATTCGTGATTGCCCGTGCAGGCCCAAAGGCCCGAGGGCGCTGACAGGCCCTTGAAATGCCGAAAGACCTCAGAGCGCAGCAAGCCTTCAGAATCGCGGTATGAGGGCAGGCCATCTGAGAGATCGCCGCCAAACACAATGCAGTCTGGCTGGCAGGCCTGGATGCGCGCAACACACGACAAAACCCAGTCAACCGTTGTTTGGGGGCCTACGTGCAGATCCGAGAGAAAACAGAGACGAAAACCCTCCAAAGCCTTGGGAAGACGCTCAAGAGGGCATTCGTACTCGCGAACTATGGGAACGGCAAGACCGTTTGCCACACCGGTCCCTGAGAAACCACAGGAAAAACAGAAACCAGCAAGTGGCGCGCTCGCAAGAAAACGGCGCCTGCCTGAATCAAAGCCACTCTTTGACGCGCTATAGCGAAGCACATCGCGCGCAAGAAACCACAGAAAAAGAAAGATTTCCAAAAGAAGAGCAAAAGACTGGCCGATCAAAAGATTTCTCGGCATTTGCGGGCCTGCGAGACTTCCAAAGACAAAGTGGTTTATGGTAAATGTCTGTGAAATCAAAAACAAGAGACCGACAGCGGCATATCTCGCCAAACGCGGCCAGGAGTGCAGCCGCAGCACATGGACTGAAAGCCATGTTGGCGGAAGCAGAAGCAGAAGAAAAAAGAGAACAAGCATAGCGTTCCTTGCGTTTTTTGGTATTGAGTAGAGTCTCCTTTAGTACACAGAAGCGCAAGAGCTGTCGAGTGCAGCCGACACAGGTGCACGCAAAATATGAAGGAAAACTGTATGGCTCTCCGCGTTCTTTTTTATGGTGATTCAAACACATGGGGCTATATCAGAGGCGGCGATCGCTATCCACCAGAGGTGCGCTTCCCAACCCTTGCAGTCGCAAGCCTTCCCGACACATACGCTCTTGAGGAGGGCTTAAACGGCCGCAACTGCGCTTTCTCCCACCCCTTGTGCGACGCAAACTTGCTTGGCGGGGCGACCTTTGCTTCCGTTTTCCAAAAAGCCCTGCCAGTCGATGTTCTCTGCCTTATGCTCGGCACAAACGATGCCCTCCCGCCCCTCTATCGCAGCGCATCCGACATCGCATCCGATCTGAGACAAATCATACGCTGCGCAAAAAAGCTCGCAGACAGAGTACACATACTCCTCATCGCCCCTGTTCCGATCAATACGACCTATCTGAGCGAACTTGAAGAGGAGATGGGGGCCTGCTCGGCCCTGCGGCCAGAACCCCTTGCTCCGGCATTACGCGCCCTCGCAGCCGAGGAATCTGTGGATTTTCTCGACGCAGGCGAACGTATTGCCGAAGCAGACGGAGGCGACGGCGTCCACCTCTCAGAGCATGCCCACGCTCAAATAGCAGAGTGTGTGCGCGCCTACCTTGCCCAACTCCCCATGCGGACAAATCCATGAAACTCCTTGAAAAAACCAAAGCCGCAGGCTGAGCGGCGAAAATTGCTCCAGGGTCTCTGGAGCGTCTTCTCGCAGGCTTACAGAGTTCCCAAGAAGACGATTCGCGCCTTCTTGCAGGCAAAGCTCGGAATGAAGATGCCTGCGTTGTTACAATTCCTTTAGGCCAGGCCATAGTCCAGACAGTCGATATTCTCACACCAATCGTCAACGATCCCTATATGTTTGGCCGCATTGCCGCCTGCAATGCCCTCTCGGATGTCTATGCCATGGGCGGCATTCCCTGGTGCGCCATGAACATCGCCTGTTTTCCGGCCGCAATGACTGAGGACTGCGCAGGCATGGCCTCATTACGCCGCATTCTTGAAGGCGGACACTCGGCGCTCACAGAAGCCCACGTGTCACTTGCCGGCGGCCACTCAATACAGGATGACGAAATCAAATACGGCCTCTCTGTCACAGGAATCATTGATCCCAAGCATATTGCGAGCAA
This sequence comes from Desulfovibrionaceae bacterium, assembly GCA_017454105.1. Classification (GTDB taxonomy): domain Bacteria; phylum Desulfobacterota; class Desulfovibrionia; order Desulfovibrionales; family Desulfovibrionaceae; genus Desulfovibrio. The sequence continues at coordinate 17,866 of JAFTDR010000209.1, forward strand.
CGACCAATTGCGCGCAGGTCTTCTGCTTATCCTGACCAAACCCATCGGCACCGGTATCCTCTCAACTGGGGTCAAAGCGGGATGGGAGGGAGCGGAGAGAAGCGAACAACTCATCTGCGCAACAAGCGGCCGATTAAACGCAATCGCGGGCGAAGCCATCCGCACCTTTGCCCTTCCCGCGGCAACGGACATCACAGGCTTTGGCCTTGTGGGCCACGCCCTGGAAATGGCTTTGGCCTCACACACACAGGTTGTTCTCGATATTGCCGCAATTCCCCTGCTGGACAATGTCCTCTCCTATGCGGAAGACGGCCTTGTCCCGCAAGGAGCGTACAGAAACCGCAGCTTCTGCCAGGGCCGCGTGAGCATACGCGGCACTCCTGACGAATTGCGTGTCCTTGCGGCCTACGATCCACAGACTTCGGGAGGTCTCCTGCTCGGAGTTCCCGAAAAGAGCGCAAACGAAGTCATAGACTTTCTTAAAGAACGCGGTGAGGGATGCGCCGTCATCGGGCACGTAGAAAAAGAAAGCTCATCCTGTACGCACCTTATCCTAGCAGGGTAACTCCTCGCAGGGTAACGAGCATTTTTTTCTTGGCCTTGCGAAAAAAAAAGGATATTAGCCTCCATGAAAGAATATCGGGATCACTATTTTCTCAAGGCAAAACGAGAAAACTACCCGGCGCGGTCGGTGTATAAACTGCAGGAGCTTGACGCCAAGTTCCACCTCTTAAAAAGCGGGCAGGCAGTCCTTGACCTTGGTGCAGCACCGGGATCGTGGTCTCTGTATGCGGCGCAAAAAATCGGAGCAAACGGCCTGGTCCTCGCCTGCGATCTCAAGCCGATCACAATCTCTCTTCCAGGCCAGATTGCATTTTTCACAGAAGACGTCTTTGAGCGTAGCCCGGCTTTTGAGGAGACACTGCGAGCAAAAGGGCCCTTCGATCTCGTGATGAGCGATATGGCCCCAGCGACCACAGGATCTGTCTTCACCGATCAGGCGCGCTCATTTGCTCTTGCCGAAGAAGCCTTTCATGTGGCAGAAGAGTATCTGAAAGAAAACGGAAACTTTGTTGTGAAGATCTTTATGGGACCCGATATGCAATCCCTTATAGCCGCCATGAGAACAGCGTTTTCTGCGGTTAAGACCTTCAAACCGAAAAGTTCACGCTCAGAAAGCAAAGAAACATTTATAACGGGACTGGGTTTCTGCGGAAGAGGATCCGCAAGCTCCGGTTCCTGACACGCACACTTTGGACGGAGGAACTATGTCTGGTCACAGCAAATGGGCCAATATTCAGCACCGTAAGGGACGTCAGGACGCCAAACGCGGCAAGGTGTTCACCAAAGCCGCCAAGGAAATCATCATTGCTGCCAAAAATGGTGGTGACCCTTCTGGCAACCCGCGTTTACGTGCGGCCATTGCTGCGGCAAAGGCTGTCAACCTTCCTAAGGACAAGATCGAGGCGGCCATACGCAAAGGCACAGGCGAGGACGCAGGCGGCGATTTCACCGAATGCTTCTACGAAGGCTACGGACCAGGCGGCATAGCCATCATGGTCGAGGTGGCGACGGACAATAAAAACCGCACGGTTGCCGATGTGCGTCACCTCTTCACCAAACACGGCGGCACAATGGGTGAAAACGGCAGTGTCGGCTGGATGTTTGACCGCAAAGGGGTCATCACAGTCGAGAAAGCGGCCTATGACGAAGAGACCATCATGGAAAAAGCCCTCGATGCCGGGGCTGACGATGTCGTTGATGACGATGAGGTCTGGACCATACAGACAACTATGGCCGACTTCAACACGGTACGCGAAGCGCTTGAAGCGGCCGGTGTTGCCATGCAGTCCGCAGAACTCGCCATGGTTCCGCAAAATCTCGTCGCTGTCTCTGCGGAAGTCGGCGCAAAGGTCCTTAGGCTTATGGATGCCCTTGACGACAACGATGATGTGCAAAATGTCTATGTCAACGCGGACTTCCCTGATGATCTGCCGGAGGAATAGCGACTAAATGCCAGTCACGGTTATCGGCATCGATCCGGGCTCACAAAAAACAGGCTGGGGTGTTGTGCGCGAGGCCTCGGGAGTTCTCTCTCTTGTCGACTGCGGCATAATCCGCACATCGCAGACAGAAACGATCTTTTCGCGCAGGCTCGCGCTCATCTTCTCCCAGCTTCTGCAAATCCTAAACCGCCTGCAGCCTGAGGAAGCGGCCATTGAGGACGTCTTTGTCTCGCAAAACAGCAAAACGGCCTTAAAACTCGGTCAGGCGCGCGGGGTCGCTGTGGCCTGCTGCGCCTCCAAAAATATACAGGTGAGCGACTACCCCCCAGCTCTCGTTAAAAAAGCGCCTGTTGGAACGGGACGGGCGGACAAAGAACAAGTGGCCTATATGGTCAGGACATTTCTGCATATCCCTGACGCGCATTTTTCACTCGACACCTCAGACGCACTCGGCCTGGCCATCTGCCATATCTCCCTCAGATCCTCGCCCCTTGCGTACTAAAGAGCCTCCCGTGGCTCACAACCACGGGAGGCTCTTTCAATTGTTTGCTCTGGGCAATTATTTTTTCACAATGCTCGCCTTTTTGATGACAATGGGCGAAATCGGAACATCCTGGTGCATGCCCTTCGAAGTTGTCGCGACCCTTTCTATCTTGTCGACCACCTGCTTGCCGCTCACAACCTTCCCAAACACGGCGTAGCCCCAGCCTTTTTCCGACTCCTCCTTGAAATCAAGAAAGCTGTTATTGGCGGTATTGATGAAAAACTGGGCTGTCGCTGAATGCGGATCCGAAGTGCGGGCCATGGCAATGGTGTACTTCTTATTCTGGAGACCGTTCCGCGCTTCGTTGCGCACAGGGTTCTTGGTCGGCATCTCCTTCATATCAGCCTCAAGCCCCCCGCCCTGGATCATAAAGTTTCGGATAACCCGGTGAAAAATGCAGCCGTCGTAATGCCCAGCCTGTACGTAGCGCAAGAAATTAGCGGTCGTAGCCGGCGCCTTCTTATCATCCAACTGCAGCACGATTACGCCCATGCTTGTTTCAAGCTTGACCATGGGCGCCGCATGCTGGGGCGCCGCAAAAAGAGATACGGGAAAGCACAAAAAACACAGGAAGAGAAAAAGAAAGACACGTCGTGCCATACACACCTCCAAAAAACCGTCCCTGCAGACCGCAAGGCTCTTGCACCTACTTTCTCGCAGGACAGTCCTTTTGGCAATAGAATTCTCATCCACCACACAAAAGCAAGGATTGGGCGCCCAATGCACAAACAGATCCCGTACACAAAGTGGAGTCCTGCGCAGAACACAACACTCTTCTTTCCCCTGCACGCAATCCACGCTCTCACACAAAGCGAGCGCGAGCATCTTGCGTCCATGGCCATGCTTCCCCATATGCTTTCAGCTGAGCAGACAGGATTTATCGATACAGAGACAAAGAGCCTCTCTATGGCCGGAGGTGAATTCTGCCTCAATGCCACGCGGGCTTTTGGCGCCCATCTCCACAGGCTCGCCGAAAAAACGGAAAATCGTATGGACGTGACGGTCACAGTCTCAGGGTGGCCCACGCCCATTCGCCTTGTAAGCCAGGGTTTTGAGCCGACCTGGCTTGTTGCGGCCCACCTCCCCCGCCCCCCCAA
>JAFTDR010000210.1 GCA_017454105.1 Desulfovibrionaceae bacterium
TCCGTATTTGCAACTAACGCTTGCGTCTGCCCTGTTTGCGGCGGCGTGTTATGTCATTCATTTTTTCCCTGAGATAGACAGAGCGTGCTTTAGTAGCAGCGTTTTTTTTGTACTCTCCGTTGCGTCTGGCCTTTTCATTAGCGTCTTGCGATCGCTTTTGGGGCTCGAAAAAAAAATCACTCAAGAAAACCCCGACCGCAATGGCCGTAAGAACAACAAATATAGGACTCCCCAAGCCCGTGTAGTCGAAAAAAAAATCCATCCCCGTAGGGTCGTTAAGATAAGACGACGTTTCAGAAAACTCCCCCGCAAAAGCTAACGACATTCCTGCCCCCACGCGCCCCCAACCGGGGGCTTTTTTTTGTGCCCGCCGAAAGGCGACTGAAATTTTTTTGCACAAAGATTATTCCTAACAGAATTTTTTCTTGACGTAAAATTCCAATGGGCATACATTGCATCTGTCAGCCACGAGGAGTCGCCACAGTAGATCCACGGATCAAAACGGCAACGCTCCTTGCGGCAGACGCCCCAGCCGAGCGGCAGAGAGCGAGTTCCTGCAAAGGACAGCGAGACACGAGGCTCACACAGGCTGGAGGGGAGACATAGGGCGAAGAGGCCTGCAGCGGGGCGCAAGTGAGCCGGTAGACGGGAATCAACCCAGGCCGCCATGACGACGCCGAAAAAGCCAAAATGGGCATGCAAAGACCGTGAAATCGGCCAGCGCTGTGATCGGATTAACAGTAACTCATACCTTGATTTTCTACCGGGCTGTGTTATTTCTTAGTCGACAGAACTGTTTTTTGTGACCGACGAAGGAGGTGACACTATGTCAGCGGCTCGACGCGATCTTGCTGAACAGAAGGCCCTCGAACTTCATTTGCAGCACCCAGAATTCTGTAGCATCCCCGTCAATCCTATACGGGTTGCGAATGGCCTTGGCCTGAGAGTTTTACGCGATAATTCTGAAGAGAACATTGATGGCCGGTATAACAGCGTAAATGAAACTATTTACCTGAACACAGATCAGCCGCTCTATAGAAGGCGCTTTACAGTCGCACACGAGCTGGGGCACCACATCATGGGACACAAGACGCGTCCTAGAGACAGGTCTAAGCAATATACCAAAGAAGATTTTGATCCGGACGAAGTTGAGGCGAATCGGTTTGCAGCGGCCTTGCTTATGCCAGAAGCGGCAGTTCGAAAATGTGTCTTTGAAAAGGGTATGCTCGTTGAGGCAATGGCTGATTTTTTCGGAGTGTCAGAAAAGGCGATGTGCATACGGCTCAAGCAATTAAGGATCGTGAAATGACCGAAGATGGCAAAGATATTGAGGTCGATGCGTCAAACGTTGAAGCTCACAAAGGGGATAGCTCTCAAGACCCCGGCCTTACCGAACGGACAAACTCTCAGCTTGCCGAGTTAAATCTTTCTTATAGAAAATGGATAGTCGGCGGCGCTTGCCTGCTTTGTGTCATCATGTTTGTCCAGTTTTTCTACCTTGTGGGCGTTCACGTCGCTAAGCCATCATTTTCGCCGTACATACTTATCCCTGTAAGCCTGATGGGACTTATCCCCACAGCAATTCTGATTTGCATCCTGCGTGGCCTGTATCAGGCCAAAAACAAGGATAGTGTGGAAAATGTTATCCCCATCAAAATCGTCGCAGACATCGTCAAAAACGTAACTGAGTAGCCTGCGTGCCGAGATTACATCTATCCTTCACTTTTCAAGCAGCCCTCTGTCCCCAGGGGGCTTTTTTGTTCCCTGTTCCCTATGCACTTGGTAAAGAACGGCGCTGGTCTGCCAGAGCGACAGGCCTGCGCGGCGTTGACTTGAACATACGATACTCGTATATTAGGTGTCAACGAGTTTCGTATATTTTTTTTCTGTCACGGAGGTACGAAAATGGTATCTATAGGACTGGAGGCTACCATGAGTATAGACACCATTTTTGCGTCTGCGGTAGAGGCTATTGCCAGAGAACAAGGCAAAGAGCTGAAGGGAATTGTTCACGACGTCATGGATCTCAGTACGCCTGATGTATCTATTAGAGAATGGCGTAGAGTCTCTCGCCCTGATAAAAACGGGCGCTCCCGTACACTCACACTACGAGAGGGCTATGAGCTTGCTAGAGCGCTTGGAATGACCGTTGATGATGTAGTAGCGTATGGCGTTACACACGACAAAAAATAGCTACGAAACTCAACAAAGAAATTTTTGCAGAAATATACGAATTTCGTTTGACATACATATACGAACTTCGTATACTCTCCCCATCAGCCACCACCAACAAGGCTGTGTGGGGAGATGAGCTGTGGTGAGCAGCCGACATGCCCTGCGGGAGGTTACTAACCGCACTGGAGAGACAACGCGTTACTCCAGCAACCAGGCCCATGTCGGGCCTCGCAGAAGCCTTGAAACAACGCTGAAATGCGTGTAGGGTGCAAGTACGGTATGAAATCTGAAATATGCCCTAAACACCGTTGACTTTTGATGGATGGAACCATATATGGAACCAGACGTTGCATCTCAAAGCCTTGAAAAAAAATTTAACCTACAGCGGCTCTCCGAAGAATTTTTGGAAAGGAGAAACAACCTGCCCTTTGAAGAGCTGCTCAGGTGTGCGGAGCGCGTCGGTTTTGTTTTTCGACATAAAGGTACGTCACATTATGTTGGCCAACACCCGACTCATACACTTGGCCCCCTGTACTACGATCAAGTAAATTTCCAGAACAAAAAAGGAAAAGCTGTGCCGTACCAAGTCAAGCAATTTGTTGATTTTCTACGGGACGCCACGCCAAAGGAGAATAAGAATGCGTAAGTATTCCCTCTCCATCTTTTGGAGTGATGAAGATGATGCCTTTGTGGCTCTTTCGCCGGAGTTTCCCGGTATGTCTGCTGCTGGCGATAATCGGGAAGAAGCTCTGAAAGAAGCGCAGTATGCCATGGATACCATGGAGGATATGGCAAAAAAAAATGGCGATACACTTCCTTGTGAAAGGAAATTGCCCGATCACAGTGGGCAGTTTCGTATACGCATTCCGCGTTCTCTACACACTGCTCTTGCATTGGAAGCTGAACGACAAGGAGTGTCGTTGAATAGCCTTGTGCAGATGCTTTTGACACAGGGAATTACCGAAAAGCACTGTTTTGATACTTTTGTTCGTTTATTACGCATGCAAAATATGCGCAATAGTCACACAACGCATATAAGTACAGTTAATCTTATTTTTCCTGTCATTAGTAATGACAGCAAGCAAGTAAGCAACAAAAGTTCTCTTCTTTATAATACAAAAATTCCGGAAAAAGAGTTGTGTTATGGACAATGAAAGTATATATAGATTAGTAGATGTTTTTACATCTACTATAAATTTAAATGTTGATGTAAAAAAAATCGCAGCTTTTTCTAAAGAGCAATTAGAAACAATTCTTTCTATTTCATTGTTTGTATCAGCTTCAGTTCTTAAAAATCCAGCTAACCATGTTACGCTTGATTTTGAAATTGAGGGAAAAACAAAAGATGAGCGATTTAATTTTTCTGGAATAATTACTGGACTATTTAAGCTTAGGGATCAATTATCAAATAATGAAGACGCACAAATACCACAGCCTTTACTTTCTCAACTTGCATGTGAAGTATGGCCCTATGTTCGAGAGTTAGCATCGGATATTAGCATAAAATTGCCGTCACAGATGATGATCAGACTACCAGTAAACTTTTCTGAAAATATAGTTGATAGTTATTCTCAGAAAAATGAGAAAGATTGAATGGTATGTAATATAAAGGACAGATAGACAATATCAGGCCCCTCCTCGGAGGGGCTTTTTATTTGGAGCACGATAAAAATGTATATCAACGAATTTAATGACAAAAACGGGAATAAGGTACGTGTGTGTTCAGGAATCGGCGGTAAAATATTTTTTGCCGCACGAATATCAGAGAACGGCTCTGTACACCGCATCAAGTCAAAATACTTGCCGGATCGCTGTACATTTGATGAGGCCCAGGAAGACCTCAGCGCCTATGCACGAAAGCAACATTGGCAAAGCGGCGGCACGTATAAGATGAACCCGTGATTAAATACGACCAAACTTTTTGCATAAAAAAAGCCCCTCGCGGGGCATGGAGGGGCTTTGTGAAGTTATCTATCAATGAAGAGATAGTAGTTCTCTGTACTAGA
>JAFTDR010000211.1 GCA_017454105.1 Desulfovibrionaceae bacterium
AATATGTCGACGAAGAACAACGGATGTACTATACAAAGTGGAAGAGAGATTTAGAAGCCCAGTGGAGAAAAATGTTTGAAGCAAGAGCATACAAGAACGCTGAAAAGGAAGTTCGCGCATCAGTAGCGAGAACGCTCGCTGAAAACGGTTTTGATGCAGAGAAGATTGCGTTATTTACTGGTCTTTCACCGTTAGATGTGCAGACCGCATTGCAAGCCAAGCCGTAACACGCGCATTAATTTTTTCACCGCAGGATTGGCATCTGGGGATTTTCCGAAGGTATCTCGATTCATGTATGTATCCGTTCACGGGTCAAGTACTATGCGGGCTTCGTACCTCTTCCAGCTGTGTCAGTGTGTCAACAAAGACCGTCGAAGCGAAGCTAGTCTACCGCCTGCGAGATAGCCCAGAATCGGCTAATAGGCGCATTCCAGCCCCGTGAGCGGCTCATGTATCTCGGCAGCAATGCGATTTGCCCATGAGGCGACGTTCCTGGCGACGTGTAAGGAATATGGCGGTGCAGCTATTCGGAAACCGATGTGCCCAGTATGAGCTGAGTACTCGACAACGTAATTATACTCGCTTTCGTCCTTGTCAGCGGCGCTCGCACTTCCTCCGAGGTTGGGAAGAAAGATTTCACCTGTCGCGAGTATACGTATCCGTTCATGGATCAACGGAAGTACGCGGATCTCGTTTCACGTCGGAACTCTTTAAAATGTATCATGGCGCAAAAGACCGCATTCTACAGTTGGAGAGATAAGCCGAGAGGAGAATGATGAGCTCGTTCCACTATGCATCCAGAGCGCCAAAAAAATGCCGGAGTACAGATGAGTACAATAGGGACATGGGTTTAGTGTATCGAGCGCGCTCGGCCACACAAAGCATAGCCTATCGCAATGCCAGTACGGAAGAATCGGTACGCTACCGATATAATTGCCGTTATGCGGACTGTTTAGTCTTGGCAGGCCATACATAAAGAATATACGCTTAAGGGGGGAGAAGTGGCGATAGAAAAAAGAAATTGTGGCTTATCGGCTGAGGACCTGAGGGCTAGGACAATTCAAAAGGCAGCTTCTTTTGCCTCCTTTTGGGGCAAAAAAAAACACGGAGAGCGTCAGGAGGCAAGCCAGTTTGAGAAAGAATTTCTTGAGATTTTCAGCCTGAATTTTCGGGATGCGCGACTTGAACACAAAATTAAAGGATCTGACGGAAAAATACGCTACGTGGACTTGTTTTGGCCGGGGGAAATTCTGGTCGAGATGAAAAGCAGCGGCTCAGAAGAGTTTAAAGGCGATGAGGCGAACACGCAGGCCTTCGACTATGTTTCAGCGATTGAGCGTGCAGCCGATACACCCAAAGTAGTCATGGTCTCTGACTTCAATACCATTCGTCTTTTTGATCTCAGAAACAGTATGGAGGATGGGCGATGGAACGGGGTTCGTCCAACGCCGCATGAATTTCCGCTCAGTGAGTTGTCCAAGGAAAAAAATTTCGCGCTGCTTCAGTTTCTCATAGGCAGAGAGGACCTCTTCTGCCATGGGCAGCTGGAAGTGAACCAGGAGGCCGCAGAGGAAATCGGCAAACTCTTTTCCCGTCTGACCGAGAAAAAATACGCTGAGCATGATTGTACTGTCTTTCTGATGCGCGTTCTTTTTTGTCTGTTCGCCGAAGATACGCATATTTTCAGCGACAACGCTTTTGCTGAATTTATCCTGGAGTCCATTGATCACGGTCAAAGCATAGCGGGGAGACTCGGGCAACTCTTTGAAACTCTGGACACCAAAGTAGAGGACCGCGCGGATTTGCCTTGCCCATGGGACAATTCGAAGCCTGACCCTGTTTTGTCTTTTCCGTATGTTGACGGGGGGCTCTTTCACGAAAAGATTAGGACACCGCCGATTTCAGATGCAGAAGCTAAGGAGCTTATCGTTGAGAACTGCTCGACCATGGATTGGTCTAAGGTGTCTCCAGCTATCTTTGGCTCCCTTTTTCAGTCAATTCGCACGCGAGAGGAGCGTCGTCAGCTCGGCGAGCATTATACGTCAATAGAAAACATAGAAAAAGTGCTTAATCCGCTCTTTTTGGATGCGCTTAACGAAGAATACCAGTCAATTGTCAATTCTTTATCCGGCAAAAAGAAGAGCCAGCTTAAGGAATTTCAAGCGAAGCTCGGGAAGCTCCAACTTCTGGATCCGGCATGCGGTTGCGGCAATTTTTTAATTGTCGCCTATGAACGTCTGCGCAGTCTTGAGTATCGCGTCATCCGCGAGCTGTACACAAACAGTGATGGTGAAGTGCAGGTTGCGCTCGAAGCATCCCTTGTTCGCGCGGTACGACTCTCTCAGCTCCACGGCATCGAAATTGATCTCTTTCCGCAGATGATAGCCATGACTGCGGCCTGGCTCCAAGACCATCTTGCCAACGAACGCTTGTCGGCGCTTATCGGTAAACACGTTTCGACAATCCCTCTTTCCGATGCAGCGCACATCATTCACGGCAATGCTCTGCAGCTTGATTGGGAGACTTGCTTCGAAGATATGGGGGAAAGGCATTTCGACTATATCTTTGGAAATCCACCGTTTGTAGGCGCAACGATGATGACGGCGGAGCAAAAAAATGAAGCTGTTCAAATTTTTGGAAAAATAAAACTTTCCAACAGTATAGACTATGTAGGGGCATGGTTTTGCAAAGCTGCCAGCTACATGGGGAGATATCAAACCACCCGCAGCGCATTTGTCGCGACAAACTCCATCACACAGGGAGAGCAACCTTCTGCCTTGTGGAAGCCTTTGTTTTCTCAATACCCCGCTCTTCACTTTGATTTTGCCTGGAAAACTTTTAAATGGGATAATGAAGCCAAAGGCAAGGCTTCTGTCCACTGTATCATACTCGGCTTTAGTGTAGGCGAAAACATTAAAAAGCAAATATTTTCTCAGGATAACCAAGAATCTGTTGGAGAAATCAATGAGTATATAACGCCTCTCCCGATGGTTTTTATAGAGTCTCGGTCAAAGCCTATTTCAGGTGTTGAAAAAATTCGTCTTGGCAACAAGCCATCTGACGGTGGGCATTTGATTCTTACAGAAAAAGAAAAAAATGAAATCGAGTCCAATGAACCAAATATAAAGAAATATATAAAGAAATATATAGGCGCAGAAGAATTTATTAACAACACGACACGCTATTGTCTTTGGCTTCTTGATGTGAACCCCAATGACGTGAGAAAGAGTAAAGTGCTGCAGGAAAAATTAGAAAATGTAAGAAAGTTTCGCCTTAACAGCAGCGCAAAACCAACCAGGGAAAAAGCGCAAACCCCGCACCTTTTTTTCTATATATCCCAACCACAAACAGACTATCTGCTTATTCCCTCCACATCCTCAGAGCGTCGTGAGTATGTCCCAATCGGCTTCATTGATGGGAAGGAGATAATCGCCTCCAATGCAGCTGAAATCATTCCCAATGCAAACCTCTACCATTTTGCTATTCTCACGTCATCAATTCATATGACTTGGATGCGAACGGTCGCTGGACGACTTGAAATGCGCTATCGTTACTCAAACAACATTGTCTACAACAACTTTCCGTGGCCGGATAAACCAAAGGATACATCGAAGATAGAGACACTTGCGCAAGCCGTCCTGGATGCGCGCGCGGCACACCCAGGTTCCTGCCTTGCAGATCTGTACGATCCACTTGCCATGCCTGACAATTTGCGCAGGGCACATAAAAACCTGGACAAGGCCATACTCAGACTCTATGGGCTTAAGTCTGGTGCGACGGACACAGAAATGCTTACTGTTTTGTTCGCAAAATATAAGGATTTGACCGCTGGGAAGTGATCCGACGAATTTGTATATTCCGTAGGTTGTCGAGTTCAGCGCAGTTTGCAACAAAAAAAGCCCCCGAAATTGGGGACCCTTTTGAACATGTTTTCTTGCTCTGCCTTGTTGATTGACAGTCGGGGACACAGGAAGATTTTCCTGTGAAGCAAAAAATCTGCGTTCTGCAATGCTTGTACGACACTTGGCCAACGAGGTATGGCGTCACAAGGATTCTTCCCGAGGCAATGCCTTGCATGGGAAAAGCATTAAGCGGCGGGTTTAGGGCAAGACAGGAACCGCGCGTCATATAGGGGAGATGGGGAGTCAGTTTTGGAGGAGCGCAATGCACTGTCAGGTATGAGAATAAGTGGCTGAGAAACGGGAAAGCGAATTTGCGAGACAGTTGGCGAGTACGATTTCAGTTTTGTTACGATTGGTTAAGCGGCGTTCCGACCGTGAGATTGCACAGAGCGCAGCGTAGCATATCGAGCGCGTGGCAGGCCGTGCGGTCGCGTATCGCGTCGCGCTCTGTGCAGTCTGCTACGGGATGGAGGGTTCTCAGCCAGACACCTTCGCTTGATGCGAGCGCGATATACACAAGGCCTACTGGCTTTTCTGGCGTGCCGCCGTCTGGCCCGGCTATCCCTGTCACGGCAAGGCCAAAATCCGCATGCCCCCGCTTTCTTGCGCCAACTGCCATGGCCTGTGCGGTTTCAGGGCTGACGGCTCCGTGAGCGGCAAGGATTTCGTGCGGCACGCCAAGAAGTTCTTCCTTGGCCCTGTTTGCATAGCTCACAAAACCGAAACCAAAGACCGCAGAGGATCCCGGCTGATCGGTTATACGTTTGGCAATAAGACCGCCTGTGCAGGATTCGGCCAGGGCCACAGTCATTTTTCTCTCCTTAAGGAGTGCGCACACATTGGCCTCAAGCGAAGAAGCTGGAATAAACGAGGTCGGGAAGGCTTCTGCAAGAAGGTGCGCCGCATCCTCAGTGTGCGCATTGACGTACCGTTTTTCATGAAAAGCCTCGAGAGCAAGCCCGTTTTTTGCGCAGAAGGCCTTGAGTTTTTCCTCGTCGCGCACGCCAAAAAGAAGACAGGGCTCTGAGGCAGCGGCAAGATCGCTTTTTTCCCGCGCGCTTAGTTTTTGCGGGAGACAGGCAATGCACGCCGCACTCTTGTCGTTGAGCGTCGTGAGCCATTGCTCGACCTCCGCGAGCGTACGATCGCCAGATTTTTCAAACTCGAGAAAAAGGGGGAAGTGTTTTTTTTCCATAGCGTTTCCTTACTATTGAGTGAGCTTTCGGCAAGCTTCATAGAGTCGCGCGGCCAAGGGGACCTGGACGTTGGGCCAGCAGATTCCGTGCGAAACGATTGTACTGTGCAAGCCAAAGGTGAGCGCAACGCGGCGTGTACAAAAAGATGGCATGGTAGGTCGCGTTGAGCGGGGCATGTGCAGGAGTCCTGCCGCTTCGATGAATTCACGCATACGCCACAACGCTTTGCCGATGAACTCTCGTGGTCCAAAGAATACCGTGTGTACGGTTGAGCTATCGTTCACTGATCTTAATGGCACAGAAAGCGACAATGAGCTACTGTATCCTAAACCAAAAAAAGCCACACACTTCATTCGGCATAGAAGGGATGATGTATTGAAGAATACGCGGGGTCACAAATGACCTGCCCCGTACGCCTTGCAAACAGCACTACAAAGCCGGTTGCGCGTGTATGCAGGCGAATGAAGATGAGCCCCACTTGTTTCCTGCATATCCAGTGTGCGCGATAGTATGGCAATCCGAACAAGGGCTTTTTTTTCAAAATATCTGCCTCTCCGATTCCCATATCTTTAGGAGCGAAAAAAATATTCTGCGTAAAGCGAGAATTTCTCTCCTTCTTGAGGACCGTTCTGTCTGCGATGGCCGCGATCATACGAGAAGAACAGCCATGCGCCTGGGCGTACGCGCCAATCACAAAGAACGCGCGGCAAAGGCATACTCTGGGCGAAAGCGCGCAGGAAGCCGGCGAATAGACTCAGGGCTCACAATGATTCTTCCAGCGCCACAAAGTGAGCCCTCGCCGACTTAGGTTTTCGTAAACCAGTATGTGCCCTTAAGGCGCTGAATCAGTGCAAAATAGGTTTCCCTCGCATGTCGGCTTAAAAAAAAGCCGCCGAGTCAAAGCCAGATTGCGCCGTGTACAGCCCTACTGCTTGGCTGCGAACCGGTATGTTCCGCAATCTTCAGCCCTCGGTCACTTTTTTCCGGTTGGCGTACTACTTGACCGCACAATAATTTGCCACCTACTCCTTTCGTTATCTCTTTTTCTTGTGGATATGGAGCTTTGTGCTGCTCGAATGGTTTTTTTTCGTTGGTCGCTACGGGAAGAATAAGTACGCAGTTGGTATAGCTACACATTTTTTCTGAGAGAAGCGATATTTTTTTTTGTTTTCTCGAAAAATTTCCTTATTTTTAGATTCAGCGGGTATTTTTTTTGCAGAAATACAAAAAAGCTGGCTAATGTTGTAAAAAAAGGATTGACAGAGGAGCCTTTCCCACTTAGAGAACAAAGTCTGAACTGCTTTTTCACGGAGTGACGGCAAAATGCGCGCCTTGTTCAATTGTCCAATTGTCCGATTCTCGCGGCCCATGTCGTACGAGACAAAGGCGCAGGGCGTTATACTTTGGCCAGAAAAAAATTTCCGTGCGCAAAACTATGCGCTTAGGTCATAAAGCCCCTAGGTGGGCGATGGCAGAGTGTAACTCTAGGGCGCTTTGCGGAAAATCACTGCTTTTGGAGGACAATGTATTGCAAGCCATGCCGATGAAGAGTTCACTGATTTTTCCTTAAGGAAGGTGAATATGGCTCCACGCAGCTTACTAAATAGGATGAACAGACCGGGAAAACGAGGTACAAAGCTGCAGTTTGACAGAAAAATGTCTGATGAGAGTCTCCTTCTTCGCTTTGCCCACCAGATTCTCTATATTGAGACTGAGGAATTTCCAGAACTCACGGGACTTTCTCTTGAGGAAGTTCGCAAGCTGTATTACGGCTTTAAAAACAAGGCTGCCCCAGAAACCTTTGACAAATTATGTGAGCTTTTTCACCTAGATCGCCATCTTCTCCTCTCCTATGCCTACGATTGGAAACGGAACAACGGAATGCTCAGCCGAGATCTTCCCTTTCCCATGCTGCTTATGGGCAGTGACGGTCGTCTTACAGATGAGCGCGTGTGGTTTCAGAACTCGTGGTATGAAGAGAATTTTAAGCGGGAAGACAATACAACGGTTATGCGCATATCCGACAATTCCCTTGCGCCCTATGGCTTCAACAGAGGCGATATTGTCATTGCAAGCCGCCTTCCAGAACATGTTCTTTTCAAAAACCACCATATTTATATGGTGCAGGAAAAAGACGAGAGCATCAATCCAAGGGTCGCTGAGGTCCTGTCGAATGGCAATACCGCAGACTACGCGCGTATGCTCTGCAATCCCCTGGACAAAAATGACAAGATCTTTTTTTCTCCTCTCCCCGAGGGGTACACGATGATTGGCCGTCTTGTCTGGAAGAGCTGCATGCTTTGATATCCGTCATGAGTCCTGCATCCTGTACGAAGCTCGGGGCTTTGGGCATAAGGATCCGCCAGCAAGAAATTTGTACGGCGCAGGCGATAAAATACCTCTTGTGACTTGTGTATCTTTGTGATACGAAGGCTTTATATTGGCAAAGGGTAGGAGCAGTGTGCTTGCAATCTGCGCAAAACGACGCTCATAATAGCAAATGAATAGAAGGGCGTTGGGAGTCTCTCGACGCTTCGTTGTTTGCAGGAGATGGGCAAGCTTTTGCCCCGCACTCACACTGTGCCGTCTTTGCCGATTCGAATGAGTTTCTGCGGCAGTTGGAGTACACAGCAGCCCGCTGGTTTCCAATTCTCGATGTGTCCGCATTATGGTGACAGCCTGTGGACACGCAGAGTGCGGTGAAACCGGTCTTCGGTTTGCGTACGATAGAGTAGACGGCCGGCTCGATGCTTGTATTGGCTGGCCAAAGCAGAGTATTTGTTCCTCAAGGTATTGTGGCGTGAGCAGAGTCAGCGAAAAACCGCGCAGTCACGATGACCTGTGAGAATTCCTATGGATCCTTTTTCTGTAATCGGAGGGTGAGACTATGTCGGCACTGGTTCTCGGTCATATGAATCCTGATACGGACAGCATCATTTCTGCGATTGCCGCAGCCGATCTGTATAAAAAACGCGGTTTTGATGTCAAAGCGTGTGCGCAGGGCGACCCCACCCCTGAGAGCAAATTCGTCCTCGATAAATTTGGTCTCACGGCCCCGGAGGTCGTCAAAGATGTGGCTGGTCAGGACGTGTACCTTGTGGACTACTCAGATCTGGCTCAGGCTCCCGCTGGCCTTGCCGAAGCCACAGTGAAGGGTATCGTTGACCACCACAAACTCGGTGATGTGACCACATCGACTCCACTCGAGTGCTGGATTTGGCCTGTGGGCTGCACCAATACCGTTCTGACCAATATGTACGAGTTTTATGGCATTGAGATCCCCCGTGCACTCGCTGGCGGCATGCTCTGCGCCATCCTTTCTGACACCGTTATCTTCAAGTCCCCGACCTGCACAGAAGAGGACAAGAAAGCTGTTGATAAGCTTGCGAAGATTGCCGGTGTGACCGATGTCGAAGCCTTAGGCATTGAAATGTTCAAAGTGAAGAGCGCGGTCGACGGCACCCCGATGCGTGATCTTGTGAACCGCGACTACAAAGACTTCAACATGAACGGCAATAAAGTCGGTATCGGTCAGCTCGAAGTTGTCGATCTCTCCATCCTCGACAAGGTGAAGGACGGCCTGCAGGCTGAAATTGAGAAAGTGAAAGCAGAAGGTGGCCGTCACAGCGTCTTCCTGCTTTTGACCGACATCATGAAAGAAGGTTCTGAGATGCTTATTGCTTCCGATGATCCTTCCGTTGTGGAAAAAGCCTTTGATGTCAAGCCTGCCGGGAAGAGCGTATGGCTTAAGGGCGTCATGAGCCGCAAGAAGCAAGTTGTTCCCAATTTCGAAAAGGCCTTCAAATAGCACAAGCGGAATAATAATGGCTCCGGCCCTTGGGCTGGGGCCATTTGTGTGCTTGCCCAAGGAAAGATCTCTTGAATTTTCTCCCATAGCGAAGTCTTGATTTTTCTGGTACGTAAAGTTCTGGGCGTCTGCCGCGACAGGGACAGCGAGTGCCTAGGCGGCAAAACTGCACAAATGCTTCATGTTTAGGGAGAGATTCCCTGTCTGTCAGGGATACGTTTTGTTTCGTGCGTTTTTTTCATGGAGACCAGCATGAGTGATCTGACTCCCAGCCGCATTGTGGAAGAATTAAATAAATACGTTATTGGCCAGGAAAAAGCGAAACGCATGGTCGCTGTGGCTGTGCGGAATCGCTGGCGTCGTCAGCAGCTTGCCCCTGAACTCCGTGACGAGATCGCGCCGAAAAATATTATCATGATGGGTCCTACAGGTGTCGGGAAAACAGAAATAGCCCGGCGTCTCGCAAGACTTTCAGGGGCTCCCTTCCTTAAGGTTGAAGCGACAAAATTCACAGAAGTCGGGTATGTCGGCAGGGATGTCGAATCCATGGTCAGGGATCTCATGGAGATTGGCATGAACCTTCTTCGCAGCGAAGCCAACAAGAAGGTTCAGAAGGCGGCTGAGGCTGCGGCCGAAGCCCGCCTGCTCGATCTCCTGCTTCCGCCTTCCCTAAGTGGTGAGGAACACAATTCGACACGAGAGAAGCTTTTGCAGCAATTCCGTCTCGGTTTTCTTGATGAGCGCGAAGTCGAGATGGAAGTGACGGAGAGCAAGGGCGCGACAATCGATATTTTCGCCATACCCGGTCTTGAGCAGATGGGCGGACAGGTCAAGGATATGTTTAGCAAAGCCTTTCCGCCAAAGCGCAGCAAAAAGAAGCTCAAGATAAAAAAAGCGTACAATTTGCTCGTCCAGGAAGAGGCGGCGCGCCTTGTGGACGATGAGTCTTTGGCCGATCGGGCGCGGGAGAGAGTTGAGCAGTCTGGAATCATCTTTATCGATGAAATCGACAAAATAGCCCAGACATCGCAGACACGCTCCTCGGACGTCTCGCGTGAAGGCGTGCAGCGCGATCTTTTGCCCATTGTCGAGGGCAGTGCTGTGAACACGAAATACGGCCTTGTACATACCGATCACATACTCTTCATCGCGGCCGGGGCGTTTCATTTCAGCAAACCCTCAGACATGATTCCAGAACTTCAGGGCCGCTTCCCGCTGCGTGTTGAGCTCGAAGCGCTCGGCAAGGATGATTTTCTGCGCATTTTGACCGAGCCGGACAATGCCTTAACAAAGCAGTACGCAGCCTTACTCGGCACGGAGCAGATTTGCCTTGAGTTTGCCGAGGATGGACTAGCCGAAATCGCGCTTTTTGCCGAAGAGGTCAATGCGCAGACGGAAAATATCGGGGCGCGGCGTCTGTACACAATCATGGAGAAAATACTCGCTGATGTCTCCTTCAATGCCCCGTCAATGCCTGGAGCCCATATCATTGTGAACAAAGCCTATGTCCGCGAACATCTTGAAGATGTGCGCAGCGATCAGGATTTAAGCCGCTACATTCTGTAAGAAAATTGCCGCTACCCAAGAGATCAAGCGTTTCTCAACTTTTTGAATAGATTTGAGCGTACAGCTCGATCCCACTCTTTGCTCTATCTTGCGCAAGTAAAGCCCTCGCGATTCGCCTGGGCTTTTTTTTTGTCCAAAAACGCCAATACCCCCCACGTCAGGAAGCAGCATCATGGGCGCTTTTTGCCCAACAGGAGCTAATCCGTGAAAAATTTCACAATGGTGCAGCAATATGCAAGACAGTTGAAAGTATACTAAAGAGTTGCCCGTATCCAGTCACTTCTGGCCTTGCGTGCAGCAAAAGAAAAAAATACGCCGCAGAAGTATCAAGAAAGAGAGAACGATGGAGACGATTTGTACGTAACACAGTGATCCCAGAAAGGATTATGGCGTTACCTGCGCTCTGGAAACGTGTTGATCAACTAATCATGTGGATCCGCATGGGATTGACAGTCAGCTACCCTGAAATCACTAGAGCGCAAGAAAAACGGAGAGATGCCCTTGATATACGCGGCACAAAACGCGTGCGACAGAAGAGGATTGTCTTGTCAAAGCGCGTTTGAGCGAAAGGAGGTAGCATATGTTGAGTCGCCAAGCAGCATACAGCGCTGCGTCTGACCTGCATTCACCTGTACAGTAGGCGCGCTGATCTGGCCCGTCTCTCAAATTGTGGAGCAATGGTTTCCAGGAACTGTGCGTAGGTTTCAATGGTGCGCAGGTTTCAATGATGCGCAGGTTTCAATGATGAATGCGCCTATTCATAGGCAAGGATATATGATGAAACGATTTTTCCCATTATTTTTGATTGCAACCTGTATCCTCGCGACGCTTGCCGCAGCAGACGCGTTTGCCGCAGCCCAGACAATCGTTCTTCCCGAGGATCCAACAAAGGCATATATCACCCTTGGTATTCTCTGCGTGGCTGGAGTCATGTTCTTCCTCGAAATTGTGCCTCTGCCCGTCACAGCCTTGCTGGTTCCAGTTGCGCTGTCGTTAACCAATGTCATTTCCTCAAAGGCCGCTTTCAGTTATTTCGGCAATCCGACGGTCGTACTCTTTATGGCCATGTTCATCGTCGGTGAAGCGACCTTTGTCACCGGTTTTGCCGACAAGGTCGGCGCCTTGGCTGTCCGCTTTTCTAAGGGGAGCCAGGTCAAACTGCTCTTGTACACGATGATGGCCATCGGTCTTCTTTCGACCATGCTTTCCAATACCGGTACAACCGTTGTTGCCGTGCCGATGGTGCTTGGCATGTGCATGAAAGCAAAGATTGCTCCAGGCCGCGTGCTCATTCCCATCGCCTTTGCCTCCTCTCTTGGCGGTACAGCAACCCTTGTCGGCACTCCGCCAAACGGCATTGTGAACGGTGTTATTTCCGGCCTTGATCCGTCTCTTGGCATTCAGCCTTTCGGTTTTTTTGAATTTGGCCTGATTGGCATACCGCTTCTTGTCGCCGGTCTCCTGTACTATGCGCTTATCGGCTACAAATTTTTGCCGGATAAAAAAATCGACACAGTTGAAGACGATTTAATAGACAAGAAGCCGCGCCGCCAAAATAAGATGTGGTTCTCCATTGTCATTTTCATTTTTGTTGTGAGCATGATGGCCACAGAACTTATGCCCTTGACAACCGCGGCTGTTCTTGGCGCCTGTCTTATGATTATATCGGGCTGTATGACAATGCGCGAAGCCTTCCGCAGCGTTGACTGGACAACGATTTTTCTTTTTGCCGGCATGCTTTCTATGTCTACCGCCATGGATAAGTCGGGCGCAGCGGCCATTGTCGCGAGTGCCGTTGTTAAGATGGTGACCAATCCGTGGATGCTTATGTTTGTGTGCTGCGCTCTGACAGCTATTATCACGAACTTCATGTCAAACACGGCCACAGCGGCTCTTATGGCTCCGCTGGCCATGCCGATTGCCATAGCGAGCGGCATTTCACCTCTGCCCATTATCATGGGTATTGCCATGTCCGCCTCCTGCTGTTTTTTGACCCCCATCGCAACCCCGCCGAACACCATTGTTCTGGGTCCTGGCCGCTATTCCTTTATTGACTACGTGAAGGCCGGCTGGCCGCTCCAGCTTTTGTGCCTGGTCCTTTGCGTGTTTTTGATTCCGATAATCTGGCCGTTCCATCCCTAATTATAAAAAAGACACTGGAGGCGGCGCTTTCTAGACCTTTCGACCTTTCGGCCTTGGGTCTTTGCGCTGAATGTTTGATGAAAGAAATTGAATGTTCAACAATAACGGATGCTGTAGCGAAACTTGCCATTTCAGCCTGCTGTCATTTGCCAAAGGACATGCGCAACGCTTTTGCTCGGTTTCGCACAGAAGAACCCTCGCCTGTCGGACGGGATATTTTCTCCCAGCTGATTGAAAACGCCGACATTGCGGATCGCGAAGAAATGCCTATCTGTCAGGATACGGGGCTGGCCGTTGTTTTCGCCGACATCGGCCAGGATGTGCATATAGTCGGAGGAGATTTCACAAAAGCAGTAAACGACGGGATACATAAGGGATATGTGGACGGCTATCTGCGCAAATCAAGTGTGGAGGAACCGCTTTTTGACAGGAAAAATACGGGCGACAACACCCCGGCTGTTTTGCATGTGCGCATTGTGCCCGGTGACAGCCTCCGTCTTCGCTTAGCCCCCAAGGGAGCCGGATCGGAGAATAAGAGTGTTCTCAAAATGCTTGTCCCGGCGGACGGGATTTTGGGGGTAAAAAAAGTCGTACTCGGCGCTGTTGAGGCGGCAGGTCCTAATGCCTGTCCTCCCATGGTTGTCGGTGTCGGCTTGGGCGGCACGATGGAGCTTGCCTGCATCCTGGCAAAGCGGGCTGCCGCTCGAGATCTTGACAGTGTGAACCCCGATCCCCGCTACGCCTCATTTGAACGCGATCTGCTCGCTTTGATCAATAAGACGGGCATCGGACCGCAGGGTCTTGGGGGCGCGACAACAGCTCTTGCCGTGCATGTGGAATGGGCTCCAACCCATATAGCTTCGCTGCCAGTCGCTGTGAATATAAACTGTCATGCGGCACGGCATGCTGAAGTAGTCTTGTAGGAGCTTTTTCATGAGCGAGATACGCTATATAAAGGCACCGTTTGACCCGGATGTCGCGCGCAGTCTTCGGGCCGGTGAAAGTGTTCGGGTGAGCGGCGTGATTTTGGCCGCGCGCGATGCGGCCCACAAACGCATGGTCGCCTGTTTGGACGCAGGGGAGAAACTTCCTCTTGATTTGCACGGGCACGTTGTCTACTACGTCGGTCCTTCTCCGGCGAAACCGGGGTATCCGATTGGCTCCGCAGGTCCGACGACCTCAGGGCGCATGGATGCCTACACCCCGCGCCTGCTTGAGCAGGGTTTGCTCGGTATGATTGGCAAAGGCTATCGGAGCGCGGCTGTTGTTGAAGCCATGAAGAAGCACGGGGTGCCGTATATGGCCGCCGTTGGCGGGGCGGGAGCGCTGATTGCCCGGAGCATAAAAAAATACACGGTTCTCGCCTGGCCTGAACTCGGCCCCGAGGCTCTGGCACTTATGGAAGTGGAAAATTTTCCGGCCATTGTGGTCATCGATTCACTTGGCAATAATCAGTACGAAGCAGGTCAAGCTCCGTACAAGACTCTCTAGGAGTCCCCATGACACCAAGATCTCCAAAGGACATCCGTTCGCGTCTTGATTTCTGGCAGGCGCTGACCGGCGCATGTCTTGCCCTTTTTGTCACAGTTCATCTTCTGCTTGAAGGCTCTGTTGTTTTGAGTCCTGATCTCACCAATTCCATAGCATGGTTTTTGGAAGCGTCCTATATCGCGCAGATAGCGGCTCCCTGTATTGTTCTTCTGATTCTTGTGCATTTCTATATCGCAGCACGGAAGATGCCGGTGCGCGCGGGTGAACTGCAGATTTTTGTCGCGCACAGCAAAGCCTTGAAGGAAACAGACACCTGGCTGTGGCTTGTGCAGGTTTTCACGGCCATTATTATTTTGGCCGGGGCTTTTTTTCACGTCTACACAGTCATGACGGATCTTCCAATCACTGCCAACGGGACAGCGGCGCGCCTGCACAATGGCTGGATTTTCTTCCATCTTGTGTTTTTGCCCTCTGTCATTGCCCACACAGGCATTGGCGTATGGCGGCTCGCTGTGAAGTACGGCATTTGCTTGAAGAAAGATCGTGACGTGTGGCGTCGCCGGATTTGGATTACAATGGCCTGCTACATGCTGCTTGGGCTTTGTGCTCTGACACGTCTGTGGTTCCAGGGATAGGGGGAGTGTATGCGCGTTTTTCAAAGTGATGTTCTTTGTATAGGAGCGGGACTCGCCGGTGAGCGTGTGGCTGTCGAAGCCGCGCAGGCAGGGTTTTCAGTTATCTGCCTGACCGTTGTTCCCCCACGCCGTTCGCATTCGTCGGCCGCAATGGGCGGCATGCAGGCGGCCCTTGGCAACTCGATCATGGGCGAGGGGGATACCCCTGAAATCCACTTTAAAGACACGGTGAAAGGCTCTGACTGGGGCTGTGACCAGGAAGTGGCGCGGCTTTTTGCCGAAACAGCGCCCATAGCCATGCGCGAAATGGCCTGGATGGGAGTTCCGTGGAGCCGGGTTGTGCCTGGAGAACATACCTACTACAAAGGCGGACAGCCCTTTCAGGCGACTGAAAAGGCGGAGAACGAGGGCCTGATTCACTCCCGCGCCTTTGGCGGAACAGCCAAATGGCGCACCTGCTACACCTCCGACGGCACAGGGCATGCGGTTCTTTTCACCCTGGACAACAGGCTTCTGCAGCTTGGAGTCGATGTGCACGACCGCATGCAGGCGGAAATTCTCATCCACAACGGCGAGCGCTGCATGGGCTGCGTGGCCAGGGATCTGCGCACAGGCGAACTTGTCGGGTATTTTGCCAAGGCGACCCTTATTGCGACAGGCGGTTATGGCCGCATTTACCGCGCAACGACCAATGCGGTCATCTGCGATGGCGGCGGACAGATTGCTGCTCTTGAAACAGGCGTTGTGCCTCTTGGCAACATGGAGGCTGTCCAATTCCATCCGACAGGCACAGTGCCGACGGACATTCTTGTGACAGAAGGCTGCCGCGGCGACGGCGGAACCCTGCTTGATGTGAATGAATATCGTTTCATGCCCGATTATGAGCCGGAAAAAGCGGAGCTTGCCTCGCGTGACGTTGTCTCCCGGCGCATGACTGAGCATATGCGCAAGGGCTTCGGGGTGAAGAGTCCCTACGGCGAGCATTTGTGGCTGGATATCCGTCACCTGGGAGAAAAGCATATCACGACAAATCTGCGTGAAGTCTACGATATTTCAACGCATTTCCTGGGTGTCAATCCGATTCATCAGTTAATCCCTGTGCGTCCGACCCAGCACTACAGCATGGGCGGGGTGCGCATCAATAAAGACGGCCATGCGTATGGCCTCGAAGGTCTCTTTGCCGCAGGCGAGGCGGCGTGCTGGGATATGCACGGCTTCAACCGCCTTGGCGGAAACTCCCTTGCCGAGACCGTTGTCTCTGGGCGGATAGTCGGCGCAAAGCTTGTGGAATTTTTGAAGGGTTATGAGACAACCTTCAAAACGGAAGACATGCGCAGCGCGGCCAATAAGCTTAAGGCAAAGATAGAGAAACTTGCACACGGAACAGGCGAAGATTGCTACACGCTCCGCAATGCCATGCAGGACACGATGATGGAGTATGTTGGTATCTTCAGAAACGGCAAGGATCTGCAGGAAGGTGTGGACAAGCTTCAGGAAATCCTTGAGCGCTGCCAGAATATGCGCCTGGTCGGCCGTCCCTCTGCTGGCCCGAATGCCGAACTCTCCATGGCGCTGCGTGTGGGAGGAATGGTGAAGCTCGCCCTCTGCACGGCCTACGGCGCGCTTAAGCGGACAGAAAGCCGCGGAGCGCACGCGCGTGAGGATTATCCGGAACGCAATGACAAAGATTGGCTTGTGCGGACTCTGGCATACTGGCATGAAGGAGACACTCTCCCGACGCTTAAATATGAGCCGGCAACACCCTTCTTTATTCTGCCTCCCGGTGACCGCGGGTACGGCGGCGGCAAGATTATTCCGGGGGATCCCATAAGTGAAGACAAGCTTGTGCCCTTTGCCCGGTCGAACTAAACAACTTCAGGCTATCGTGTGCCCACTTTTTGCACATTGGGAGAACGTATGGGTCGCAAATTAACCTTTGAAATATTCCGCTATCAGCCGCTTGATCCTCATTCCACGCCGCATATGCAAACCTTTACTTTGGAAGAGCATCCCAGTATGACGCTCTTCATCGCCTTGAACATGATCCGTGAGAAACAGGATCCCACGCTGCAGTTTGATTTCTGTTGCAGAGCGGGCATATGCGGATCCTGTGGGATGGTGATCAACGGCAGACCTGGCCTTGCCTGCCACACGCAGACAAGCGATCTGCCCGAGTATATCTCTCTTCATCCACTCCCGGTTTTTAAATTGCTTGGCGATCTTTCTGTTGACACAGGAACCTGGTTCCGTAATGTTGGCAAGCGGATTGAGTCGTGGATACACACGAATAAGGAATTTGATCCAAAGGCGCAGGAAGAGCGCATGGATAACGAGCTTGCCACAAAGATCTTTGAACTTGACCGCTGCATCGAATGCGGCTGTTGTGTCGCAGCCTGCGGAACAGCCAGAATGCGTGAGGACTTCATGGGAGCCACCGCGATCAACCGCATGGCGCGTTTCTACATCGATCCCCGCGACAATCGGACACCAGCTGATTTCTACGAACTGATAGGCGATGACCGGGGCGTTTTCGGCTGTATGGGCCTTCTTGCGTGCGACAATGTCTGCCCGAAGAAATTGCCTTTGCATGATCAACTGGGCATTATGCGCAGGATGGTCAGTATTGAATCGGTTCGAGGCATTCTGCCTGAATTTTTGCGGAAGAAGTTGCAGGGCTGTAGTTCCCATACAAGCTAAGCAGCACAACCCGCCCACCTCTGTGGGCGGGTGCGCGCGATACGCCATGAGGAGGCACGCATGCTTGTACAAGACTGGATGAAAACAAACGTCGTGACTGTAACGCCAGACACAACACTGCATGTTGCACGGCGCCTTTTTCAGGAAAACAATATTCACAGCCTGCCGGTCATCAATGACAACAAACGAGTTGTCGGTCTGTTCACAACCACGGAGTTGAAACGCTACGCCCCGACCAATACGACAGGCGTTGAGATTCTGGAAGCCCTTGAACTCCTTGACATAACAAAGGTCAAGGAAGCCATGGTTCCGAATCCACCAACTATTCATCCGCACAACACAATTGAGCAGGCCGCCCAGCATATGATTGACAAACACGTTGTCTGCCTTCCGGTCACTGACACTGCCGGCATACTCGTCGGGATCTTAAGTGGCAGCAATGTGTTTAAAGCGCTTCTTGATTTAAGCGGCGCGGATCAGCCGGGCATTGAGGCTGGCTTCATACTCCAGAATAAACCAGGCGAGCTTCTGTCAATTATAGAGAAACTCCGCTCGCTTGGCATGCGCATGATTGCCGTTCTTTCCTCTCTGCACGGCGAAGGGAGCGATACACGAAAGGTGAAGCTTCGTTTCCGTGGAGCGAATGAGGAACTCCAGGATAAGGCTGTTGAGATGCTGCGCAGCCACCCTGGACTGAAATACTGGATGCGTGGGGATGAGTTTTTCCTCTGCGAGGATTACGGCAAGGATAAAAAATAAAGGCTTCAGAGTTTTTTGCAAACAAGAGGATGGTTATGAGCCGCATAAAAAATCTGCGTGAAGAAGCGCTTGCGCTGCACAAAGACAATCAGGGAAAGATAGATATTCGCGTAAAAGTTCCAGCAAGGGACAGCGATGATCTGACACTTGCGTATTCGCCAGGCGTTGCTGAGCCCTGCAGGGAGATACATAACGATCCCTCAACACTTGACCTGTACACGAACCACTCGAATTTTGTCTGTGTTGTGTCCAATGGCACAGCGGTTCTGGGTCTAGGCGACATAGGCGCCCGCGCGGCCATGCCAGTTATGGAAGGGAAGGCCCTTTTATTTAAGACCTTTGCCGATGTTGACGCTTTTCCTATCTGTGTGGACACGAAGGACACGCAGAAGATCGTGGAGCTCGTCGAGCTTCTTGGTCCCACATTTGGCGGTGTCAACCTGGAGGATATCAAGGCGCCTGAGTGCTTTATTATTGAAAAGGCGCTCAAGGATCGGGGAATCTTCAAAGGACCTATTTTCCACGACGATCAGCACGGAACGGCCGTTGTCACAATGGCAGGTCTGCGCAACGCGCTCAAGGTTGTCGGAAAAAAACTTGATTCCGTCCGGGTCGTCACAAGCGGTGCCGGCGCTGCGGGCACAGCAATCATCAAGCTTTTGATGGCTGTTGGGCTTAAAAACGTCATCATGTGCGACTCAAATGGTCCTATCTACGAAGGACGGCCAAAAGGCATGAATCCCTTTAAGGATGAAATTGCGAAAGCAACCAATCCCGACAAGGTCAAAGGGACGCTCGCCGACGCAATAAAGGGCGCTGATGTCTTTATTGGCGTTTCAGTCCCGAATGCGCTCAATGAAGATATGATTAAGAGCATGGCGAAGGATCCTGTTGTTTTTGCCCAAGCCAATCCGATTCCAGAAATATGGCCGCTTGAACGGGCCAAGAATGCCGGCGCAAAGGTTATGGCGACAGGCAGAAGCGACTGCCCAAACCAGATTAACAACATTCTGGCCTTCCCCGGCATCTTCAGAGGCGCCATTGATGTCCGAGCGACAGATATCAACGATACCATGAAGATTGCCGCTGCGACGGCGCTCGCTGACATGGTCAAGGAGAGCGAACTCTCCGAGACCCACATCATACCGTTCTCCTTTGACAAGGAAGTTGCGCCGTGCGTTGCCAAGGCAACGGCAAAGGCAGCCATAGAGAGCGGCGTTGCGCGCAATCCCATTGATCCCGACGTTGTCGCGGAGAATTTGCGGAAGCGCTTGGCGAACCGCTAGAACAGAAAAAGCGGCTTGTAGAGAAGCCGCTTTGAGTACGTACCAAAAAAAGTCATACCGTTGTCCATGGCAGCTTGTTTTTTTGCCATATCACACAGCTGGTATGACTTTTTTGTTCTTATGGCCTTAGGCTTGCGGCAACAAGCGGCCAGGAAATTCTCTTTTGAAAGGACTCGCTTAAGGAGATTGGCATACTCAGATTTCGGTTCCCTGTACTTTTGCAACGACTTGGGCTTCCTTTCTGACATTCGTGGCGACGCGCTTGCCAAGCCCTTTGGCTGTCAGGATCTCCCTGGGTCAAGAATACTGGCTTTCTCCGTTATCTTCCGCTTTGTTTACATACGCAGAGCCGGCAGGGGACTTCTACGCATGCCTAAAAGGGGGCCTTTCGAAGGCCACGAGGTTTGCTTTCTTTCCTCTGGTAGGCAAGCCGCGAAGCGAGCCCCTTGCGGGTTACGAGACACACCTTTCTTGCCACCAGCTGCTCTTGTTCGGGACTTTCACCCTATAGCAAGTATTCATGACGGGCACACAAAATACAGTTTTTAAGCGAGTACCTAAAATGGTCACACTGAATAAGCCAAGAATAATCTACAGTTGAATTTTTATTATTTTTTTTAATATATCTAGATTAACAAAAAATGGAATGGGATTTAAATTTAAATCTTTAGCACGTTTTATAAAAAATGCAGCAGCTAAAAGTGATGTATATGATATAGCTTTTTTATTAACTTCTCTAAAATCAAAAGAAAATTGTACATTTTTTATTTGAAGAGTACGAGATGCAAATACTAAAAAAGATTCTATTTCAGAAATAGAATTATTCATATCGAATATAATATATTTAAGTTCTATCGCCGTATCAGATGATTTTTTTCTGTATTCAATAATATTATTAATAACTTTATTGTATGCATCAACACCTTTTACTGCTTTGTATGTTTTAGGTGACGAGCTATCAAGGCTAATGTTAATTTTGGCATAATTCTCAGAAAGTAAATGTGAAATATTTGGAGAAAACTTAATGGCATTTGTATGTATATATTGTTGCTTTGATATAGAAGCAATATATAGACTTGTATCTTCAAAGTCAGGTTGAATAGTTGGTTCTCCGCCACCCCAGCTGAAGAAACAATCATCTTGCAGAACTGATTGATCCTGCAGACTTTTTAATGCTGGAAGTATTTTGTAGCCGACTTGATTTTTTTTCCAAAGATCACAATATGTACACCTACAATTACATAAATATCTATGCATATTGAAGCTTACAGCATTAAATTTTGTGCTAATGATTTTACCTAATAATTTACTTTCGTCAATATCATAAAGTTCAGGACATCCTTTGCAGATACTGCTTCCACTCTGAATATTTTCAAGGCATTCCTCAATAAATTTTGTGTAATCCTTCATGTTGACAGCGCCGCCATGAAATTCAAATTGAGGAACGGTTATTCCATGGACATTACAGCAAGGCTGAATGCAAGAAGGTTCAAAGTTAATATCAGTCAGAAATTTATAACAAAATTTCATAAAATTCCTCCTCATCGTGGAAACCACACCCCTTTAGGGAGTGTGGAGGAGTGTATTCTTACATTTGTATCCAAACTGAACAATGTCGTACGACTTTTGATTTTGAATAAGACAGCTCTTACCCGTTTGGTGAAAGATTCTTTGACAATAATACAACGGTTTTTCCAAGATTGTGCATTCCTTTATAAGCCAGGTTGCTACTGCGGTATCAATGAAGAATGGTTTTGCAGCAGGCGAACACAAAGCTGTAGCGGCAAAGGCAGAAAGAGGAGCACCAGAAGTGACAATACATAGGTTTGTTTCCCCTGTAGACATCAAGGGAAAGAAGTCTCTTGCGCGGATAACAGTGAAAGAGTCAAGAAGCGGCGCATCTACTCTATTGAACTTGCGGACGAAAAAAAGCTCCAGGATAAAGTAAGAAGAAAGGCCGTACATGCCAATACTTCCCTCCACCGAAGCTTTAAAAAAATAATAGCCGAACGTAACAAGCCTGTCAACAACAAAAGCGAAAAATCTTCCGCGTGTACGGATTGGCATACACAAAGAACCAGGATTTTCTGTCGCTTTACAGTTCTTCTGGACTCCTCGCTTCCTTTTCGTGCGTCGCGGAAGATAAGCCAAGATGCTCTATAACGCGAGGATTTCAGCTTCAACTCGGCAGGGATTGACCGATAGTATTGTACTCCGTACATGCGAAATTTTTTTGGATCTTCGATAGGTTTCGTGGGTAAAAAAAGCTACAGGCAGGCAGTGGCATTCCCCGTCGGCCACCCCTTATTGGGCATCTTACCTTTGTTGCGCCTCGGTGCTTCAGCAGAAAAACCTGCTCTGCGCCGCATCGAACGCCTCTTTCTACCTTGCAGCGGCGTCCGTCAAGGGGTCGCTTCGAAGCTCACGCGCCCTTGACTGTCCGCCTTTCTGCTATGGTAGAAAGGCTCTAGTCCTTCGGACGTCGGCGATGCTGGCTCCGAGGAAGCTTCAAGGTGAAGCAGATCTCACAATGAAACGACTCCGAAGGCGGCATTCGCCAAGGTCCATCGGTTACACCGCGCATGGCAAGGAGGCAAATCCGAGCAAGCGGGAGGACGCCGAAAACCTTGCATCGCGCAGTGTAGCTGCCCACGACTCATAACGAAGAACCATTTTTTGGGACATACCCAGTAAGAGCACTGCCACGAAGCGGAGGAAGAAGATCTTTGGCGTCGTGAGTATTTCTCAGCGCAAGTCTCTGCTTTTACGCGAGCTCGCGTTGGCAACAGGGATACGGATCTGCGCGCATGTGAGGAGAATCAAAGCGGTCAGGTTCGCCAAGTTTCTGAACCCTTTATACTCTGCGCTCGCGTACGCTTACAAAGATGTCCGTTTGTTTCTGACTTGAGTATACCATGCGGATACGGGCTTTGAGAACTGTTTGCCCTGATACGTGATGGCATCCCTGTCTGCAAGCGCAACGAAGGGAATCGCGCTCTCCTTTGTCTTTTGTGGGAATATCTGCGTCCAGAATTCTATTGTGCGGAATATGCGAGCAATGGGTGTACAAAGAAACGTGGTACTGTCGTAGGACAGTACCACAAGAGGCGTCTTTTTACAGTCCCAAGATCGTAGGCAGGAAGGTGGACAGACTGGGGAAAACAATGATTACGGCAAGGGCCAGAAGGGCGGCCAGAATAAACGGAAGGGCAGCCCGGCTTATTGCCTCCATGCTTATTTTGCTTATGTTTGCGCCAACGTAGAGATTGACGGCAACTGGGGGGGTGACCTGACCTACGGCCAGGTTTACCGTCATCATGACGCCAAACCAGATGGGATCCCAGGCAAAATGGGCAAGAATAGGCAGGAGAAAGGGGAGAAAGACGTAATAGATGGAAATTGCGTCAAGCAGCATGCCCGCTAAAAGAAGCAGGAAGTTGATCATAATGAGAATAAGCCACTCGTTGTCCGAGAGGGCGAGAAGGGCCTTTGAGCTTTTCTCAATAAGACCAATATCTGTGGCAACCCAGGAAAAGAGGCCTGCGCAGGTGACGACAATCATCACAACTGCTGTTGAGCGCACACTTGAGCAGAGGATGTAGAAAAAATCCTGTATAGTCCTGATTTGCCTGTTAATAAAGACACCCACAAAAAGACCATAGAAAACAGCCACAGCCGCCGCTTCCGTTGGGGTGACAATACCGCCGTAGATGCCTCCGAGAATGACTACCGGGGTGAGCAGGCCAAAGAAAGCCTCGCGAAATGCCCGGCCTATGCCAATGGTCGATTTCTCGCCACGGTAGTTGCAGGAGCGAGAAATGACGAAAACCGTCACCATAAGAAAGCCTGCGACAAGCAAACCTGGAAGAATACCGGCAGCAAAAAGAGCTGGGACCGAGACATTGGCTATGCCACCGTAGACGATGAACGCTATACTTGGGGGAATCACGATGGCAAGTCCGCTTGCGACGGAGACGGTCGCGGCGGAAAAATCCTTGGCATACCCGGCTTTCGCCATGCCAGGTATAAGAATGAGGCCAAGAGCCGCGACAGTTGCTGGTCCAGATCCGCTCACAGCTCCCCAGAACGTTGCGACCGCCACAGCCACAACGGCCAGGCCGCCTGTAACCCCACCAGTGATAGCCTGCACAAAGTTAATTATGCTCTTGGCTATCCCTGCGCGTTCCATAATGAAGCCCGCAATAATGAAAAAGGGGATGGCGAGAAGCGGCGGTTTTGCTATGCCCGCGAAAAAATTATACGAGAGCATAGCCAGGCCCTTGTCCCATTTCCAGATGACTATAACAGCTGCCATCCCTAGGGCAACTGCAATAGGCACCCGGAAGAGAAGCGGCAGAAGAAAGAAAAAGAGAAGCCAGAGCGAGGGGTCAGAGAAACTTTCCATAGATTGTCCTAAAACGAACGGTCCCTGAAATCCCTGTATGTGCGCTGTGCGATGCGAAAGACTATTAAAAGCGAGAAAAGGGGAACAGCACCCGAGTAGATCCAGTACGGAAGCTCAAGTGAGTCCGAAACGCGTTCCAGCTCGATTTCATCTAGAATTTCCATGACGCCTGTATAGCCAAGTACCAGAAAAAACGTGATTGAAAGGCCGGCTACAAGAAGTGTGAAGAATACACGGGCGGGGACGGGGAGTCTGCTGTAGAGGAGGTTGACGGAGAGATGTGATCTGTCGCGGAAGGCGCAGGAGGTACCGAGCAAAACCACCCAGACAAAGAGGTTTGTGGTTATTTCCTCTGACCAGGCGAACGAGAAGGAGGAGCAGTATCGGACAACCACATTGATAAAGGCTATTGTGACCATAAGCGCCAATATGGCTGAGCCGATAAGCTCCTCGCAGTATTTATCAAGAAAAGTCCACATAGTTGACGACTCGTGTTTTTTCGGCCTGGGGTCCCAGGCCGAAAAAACCTTACTTCGCTACTTCGATGTCGCGCAATGCCTGATCGACGATATCTTTACCTATAGAGTTTGTCCATTTCTCACGGACTTTTTTTGTGGCCTGAATAAATTCCTTCATATTGCTCGCGCTTGGTGTGACAACTGTCATACCATTTTTGGCAAGTTCAGCGTAGGGTTCCTTAACTGCCGGCACTTTGTTGATGGACTCAAGGTAGGCGAGATAGGAGGGATCCTGGCCAAGACGCGAGAGGGCCTTGCTGTATTTTTCCATAGCCTGGGCGCACTCAAGCAGGATTTTCTGATCTTCCGGTGTAAAGCTCTTCCAGATATCGTTATTGCTGCAGAGAAGCAGAGGATCGATGACATAGTGCCAATCACAGTGGAATTTGTGATACAGCCACATTTTTGAGGGAATATTGATGCCTGTCGTCGGGTTTTCCTGGCCGTCAACTGTTCCCTGCTGGAATCCGACAATGGCCTCGCTCCAGTTGATCGTGGTCGGATTGGCGCCAAGGGCCCTGAAGGTGTCGATAAAGATGGGGCTTCCGACCACGCGGATTTTCATGCCCTTCAGATCGGAGAGGCTTTTGACTTTTTTATTTGTCGTCAGTTCGCGAAAGCCGTTTTCGCCCCAGCCGATGAAGTGGACGCCCTTTTTCTCGATAGCGTCAATGAGCATCTTCCCGGATTTCCCTTTTTCAATCGCGTCGATTGCCTTGTAGCGGTCTTGTGCCTGGGCCACGAAGAAGGGCATACAGGGCAGGTTCAACTGTTTCACCTGGGGAGACCAGTTGATCGTGGATGCGAGAGCGAAGTCGATTGTGCCGTTGCGGACAAGAAGAAATTCCGAGGTCTGCATGCCGCTCATAAGCTGGCTATTGTGATAGACCTTGATGTTGATGCGTCCGTTTGTCTTTTCGCGGACAATATCGGCAAAATACGTTCCTGACATCCCCCATCCTGACGAGGCGCCAGGAACTATGCTCATTTTATATTCTTTCTTATATTCTGCTGCTTGAGCCAGACCAAACGTCGAAAGCACAAGCATGAAGCAGCAGATGGCGACTACAAGACGTTTCATAGCCAAAAAAACCTCCACAGGGTAAAAAAACAGCCTGACCTTTTCACCTCAGGAGAAAAGTGGAAGTATCCCAAGGGCAAGGACAGGAAGAACGATAAGCAGCGCGACAGTACTCACGATCCAGCAGGCATTGGCGAGATCCAGATCGAGAGAGAGAAGGGCCGGAGGGATGAGCGCATTCATGGCGACCGGCATGCTTGCAAGAACAAGGCAAATCTTAAAGGGGAGGCCGTCTGCCACATGCTGGAAGCCTGCGGCGTAGGCCAGACTTCCGATGAAAAGCGGCACAAGAAGAAACTTTATGGCCGCAATGCACAGACAGCTTTTTGGATAATGGCCGAGTGTTTTAAGACGCAGGCCAAGACCTATGGAAAAAAGGGCAAGGACTGCGGCTGAAACGCTCATGACAGTTGCGAGATCGCTCAAACATTCAGGTCTTCGGATGCCGAGCATGTTGAAAAGAATGCCTAGGCCCAGGGCAAAAAGGACGCAGACGATAAGCCGTGTTAGGCGGAAGCCCTGCACGGAGATGCCGGCTGCGCCGCTTCCCCTATAGCGGGCTGCGATTGGCATCGCGATTCCGTAGTACACGGCCTCCTCGCAGAGCCTGTAGAGGGCAACCCAGGCTATACTCTCTTCGCCAAAAAAAACCACGCAGACAAGGGTGCCAATTGCGCCAATGTTTGAAAAGGTGCCGCAGCAAAACAGGCTTCCTGTCTGTTTGGGGCTAAAGCGCAGAAGGCGGGCCGCACAAAGGGCCAGGGCACCGCCAGACGACCAGGCGAGGATGCCTAGAATCGGAAAAAGGAGCAGGCGTCCGTCCGGTGCCGACATTCCCCAGAGAGAAAGCATGGAGGAGAGCGGAAGCAAAACAAAGAAAGCCAAAAATTGCAGGCGATTGCGCAGACTGGCAAGTCTGTTTTCAGCACCTGCACTGTCAGTTTTTCGCAGTTCCCGCACGCGGTAGAAATACCCGAGTGCG
The DNA here is from genome assembly GCA_017454105.1 of Desulfovibrionaceae bacterium. GTDB lineage: Bacteria > Desulfobacterota > Desulfovibrionia > Desulfovibrionales > Desulfovibrionaceae > Desulfovibrio. The sequence continues at coordinate 26,469 of JAFTDR010000211.1, forward strand.
GGACTTGCAAATATGAGCAGAACAGAAACAAGAAGGCGTATCATAATGGTTGTATATTTCCCTCGAAGAGGAGAGCCTGTATATCGACGGGAAAGGTATCCGTATTGATGGCCTTGATGATTTGGATATCGTGCTGCTGCGCGAGATCTATCCGTTCAGGTTTTTTGAGATAGTTGCCGTTTCGGTCAAGGCAAAGCACAACCGTAGGATACAGTGGCGCCTGGGGATTTGATTGAACGACAAGACCCTTGAAGCCTCCTGTCAGCGCAATCGGCGTACCGACGGGGTAAATGCCGATCATTTTGATAAAGTGTTCAAGCAGTTCCTGATCCCAGGCGTCCCCACGCATATCGTACATAATGGAGAGCGCTTGACTGAGCGAAAGGGGGTCTTTGTAGACGCGTTTTGAGGTCAAGGCGTCGTAGACATCGCAAATTGAGAGAATGCTGCCAAAGGCTGAAATTTCCGGTCCCCTTCTTTTGTTCGGGTAGCCGGAACCGTTGTAGCGCTCGTGGTGATCGAGGACACCGTCAATAATGCACTGATCGACGCCTCTGGCCTTTGCGAGCAGTTCAGTGCCGTACAGGGGGTGCCGTTTAATGAGACGGAATTCATCTGGGGACAGCTTGCGCGGGGCATTCAAGATGGCAGGTGGAATTTTCATCTTACCTATGTCGTGGAAAAGCCCAGAGAGGCCAAGCATATGCAAATCGTCGCCCTGCATACCCAAATGGAAACCGAAGGCTATGCTGAGAATGCTGACATTGACGGAGTGTGCGTAGGTGTAGTTGTCGAAGGTTTTGAGCTTGCTTAGGCAGAGCAGGGCATCCCTGTTGCGGGACATGCTTTGCATAATGTCCTGAACGATGAAGTCCTGGGCACTGAGAGTTACTCGTCCGCTTCGGGCATCTTCCATGACGTTCAGCATATGGCTGACAAACTCTTCGTACGGCTTTTGCTGACGGCTTATTTCTTCGTGAATCGGAATTTGCTGCGCTTTTTGGACTCGATTGGCATTTGCTTTGGCGAGCGTATCGTCGCTTTTGGTTTGAGACTGCGATTTTTCCGGGTCGTAGTACGCATCATGGAAGCCTTGTCGGATGATCTCTTCTATTTCCTTTTCGTTTGTCACCAGACCGGGCTTGGCGTAGAGGTAAGGACGATTTTTCCACGATTCCCCTGTCTGTACAATATACATTCCAGGACGAAGATCTGTAATTGCAATATGAACGAATGCCATGGTAGGTCCCGTAGAGCGGCGCTTTTGCGGCTCTCACGCTGGATGCTAGGCAATATCCCAGTCCAAGCCGAAGGTATCATGGAGAATGCGCACAGCAAGCTCGACGTATTTCTCCTGAATCAGGATGGTAATTTTGATCTCAGAGGTTGAGATCATGAGGATATTGATGCCTTCCTGGGTGAGTGCGGTAAAGGCCCGAGCCGCAACCCCCGAGTGATTGCGCATCCCGACACCTATTGCCGAAACCTTAGCGACATTGATGTCGTGGAGTATTTCCGAGGCGCCGATTTTCTCCGCGATCTCGTTCATGATGCTCAGCGTCTGCTGAAGATCTTTGCGGGAAACCGTGAAGGTGATGTCGGTATGGCCGTCCTGGCTTGTGTTCTGGATGATCATGTCGACAAGAACGCCTTTTTCCGAAAGCGGTCCAAAGACTGCCGCCGCTGTCCCTGGAACATCGGGGAGGTCGCGCAGTGTGACGCGGGCTTGATCTTTATCGTAGGCAATCCCTGAAACTAAAACGGCTTCCATGCTGGCATCCTCCTTGGTGACTAATGTGCCGGGATCATCGCTGAAGGTCGAGCGAACACGCACAGGAACCTTATATTTCTTGGCGAATTCAACAGACCGGATATGGAGTACCTTAGCCCCCATACTTGCCAGCTCAAGCATCTCCTCGTAGGAAACGCGGTCCATCTTGCGGGCAGCGGAGCAAATATTGGGATCTGTCGTGTAGACGCCATCGACATCCGTGTAGATTTCGCATTCCGCAGAGTCGAGGGCCGCTGCAAGCGCGACGGCAGAGGTGTCTGAACCGCCGCGGCCAAGCGTTGTGATTCTGCCTGATTCGGACAGGCCCTGGAAACCGGCGACAACAAGGACATCATACTGCTCAAGATAGCTCGTCAGCGCATCCTTGTCTATGTCAATAATACGGGCATTGCCGAAATCGTCGTTGGTGTGAATTGGAATCTGCCATGCGAGGAGCGAGCGGGCCGAAATGCCGGCGTCACGCAGAAGCATGGAAAAAAGGGCGACCGAGACCTGTTCGCCGGTCGCAACAAGGCAGTCACATTCCGCCTTGTCAGGACAAGGCGACCACTGTCCAGCGAGCGCAAGCAGTGTATTGGTGTCTCCGGCACGGGCAGAAAGGACGACAATGACTTTGCCGTGCGTGTCAAGGCCGTGTTTCACCTTGCCAAGAACATGCTTCATGGCCTCAAGATCGGCCACTGATGTTCCGCCAAATTTTTGTACAAGAATTTTCATCAAATATTCAGCGCGCAGACCCAGCCTGTGCGACTGGGAGAAAACGCTGCCTCCAAGCTAACGGTAGCACCATGACGATGCAGGAAAGGCGCGCGGCAACGAAAATCGTTGCGCGCAGTCCTCGGTATTGCGCGAAAAAAACAGCTCGGCCTTGAGGTCAAGGTTTTGAGGTGTTTAGATAAACAATTCGGGATGGTCAGCCGCGAGTTTCTTTGTCAGGCTCTGAAGAATTTTTTCTGCATCCCCAAAGGCCTCCATGGTCACAAGGCGCTCGCTTGGGCCAAGGACGCTTAGCCTAAGCGCAAGATAGGCTTGGGGGCGCAGATTTTCCGGCAGAAACTCCGCCCATTCCACAAAAACGGCACAGTGCGGATCCTCAAGCGCTTCAAGTATTTCCTCAGGGACAGACGATCCTGTGCGGTAGAGGTCACAGTGGAGAACAGGCGGTGTGACAGGGTAGCGGTTGCAGATGGAAAAAGAGGGACTTGCCACCTCCGCATGCGCGCTGCCTGGAAGTTCCTGAACAATTGCCCGGATACAGTGCGTCTTACCGCTGCCCAAAGGCCCTGTAAACAAAAGGACTCTGAGCCCGCAGTCTTCTACCGCGCGCGCAAGATACTGCGCAAGGATTGCCGTCGCTTTTTCTTCTGCGAGGCGACAGCGCATGGCTAGCGATCCTTTTTCCGCTGCGCACAATCCATGGGGAGCGCGTCGGCTAGCATGGACGCAGTCATCCCCCGCAAGGGAAAGTCCTCCGCAAGTCGCTTGGCCGCCGCGCTGTGGCGCATAACGCCAACGGCTGCGACAAGAAGCGCTGAGAGAGGGGCCGGTATGTCTTCAAGGCTCAGATAGGCTCTCTGTGCGGAGAGCGCAGCGAGCAGTCCAGACAGCACGTCCCCTGCGCCGGCTATGGCGAGCTTTGGAAGATCCCAGGGCGAGACAAGCATGGGCCCATTGCCCTGGCCAATCAGAGTCTTTGCCCCTTTTAGGATCACAACGCCTTTGTTAAGCGCGCAGAGTGAGCGGAGGGCAAGAGGCCTGTTGTCCTGCACATCGCTGTTTGAAAGGCTGAGTAGGCGCGCGGCTTCGCCTGGGTGCGGGGTTATAATGTCCTGGTCGGTCAGCTTCGCCATCAGCTTTGGGGCTCGGGCGAGAAGGCTGAGCGCGTCGGCGTCCACAATGCAGGGCGGCCGGTTATCGGCCGATAGCAGGCTCTCTATAAAGGAGAGGGCGTTATCGCTCATTCCCATGCCTGGACCAACGACAAGGCATGAGTAGGCGTTTAGGTCAAGTGCGTCCTGCGCGTTTTTGGGCCAGTCTGTATCCTGAACTGGATGGAGCATAAGTTCTGGGAGGTTGCCGTAGATTGCGCCGAGCATGGCCTTTGGGGCCACGCAGGTTACAAGACCGGCTCCCATGCGCAGGCTTGCCCGCGCCGCAAGATGGGCGGCTCCAGGGTGTTGCGCGCCGCCAAGAATCGCGATAGAGCCAAAGGTTTTTTTATGGCTGTTGTTTGGGTAGTGCGCTTCCACATTGGCTATGGTCTTTTTCAGAAGATAGGCGCTAGCCGGATAGACCGTCTGCACAGCCTTGGGTATGCCGATTGGCACAGCAAGAGTGCGTCCAACCCAGGGTTTGGCGTAGGGCTGCTCAAGGCCCAGCTTTATGGCTTCCATGCAAATGGTGAGCTTGGCCGCAATTGCGACTGGCTGCGGCTTGCCGCTTGTTCCGTTCAAGCCTGAAGGAATATCGATGGCCACGACAAGAGGTATGCCGCGCTTGTTTATGGCATCAATGCGGTAGGCGAGATCTGGTCTTAAGTCCTTGGTGAGGCCTGTGCCAACAAGGCCGTCGAGTAGGACTTTCGGGGCATCATCCAAGACACAGTCTATGGTTTTTTTCGGGATTGCGAGTTTTTCGGCAATGGCAAGCTGGCTTGCGCAGGCTGCGCTGACATTTGGCGCATCCTTGAGACAATAGAGGGTGACCGGGACGCCCATATCAAAAAGGATGCGGGCCATTGCTACGGCATCCCCCCCGTTATTGCCGCTACCGACAAGGGCTGCGCACTGCATTGTTTTGATCCGGGGGGCAAGCCTGAGCAGGGCGTCAACAGCCGCCCGTGCGGCATTTTCCATAAGGACTAGGCCGTGTATGCCGATTGCCTGTGCTTCCTTGTCCCAGACGCTCATCTCGTGGGGGGTTGGAAGAGGCGCGAAACAGTGAGTTGAGTGAAACATCGTGCTGTATCAGAAGATTTGCTTTAAAGTTGTCAAAAGATTGTCAATATTTATGGGTTTTGCAATGTGGCCGTTCATGCCGGCGTCAAGGGCCGCCTTGCGATCCTCGTCAAAAGCATTTGCCGTCATGGCGACAATGGGTGTTTTGGCCTTGGCTGCGTCAGTAAGCGAGCGTATGGCCCGTGTCGCCGTATAGCCGTCCATGGTGGGCATCTGTATGTCCATAAGGACGACATCGTAGTAGCCGGGCTCAGCCTTCATGACCTTGTCAACAGCTTCTGTGCCGTCACCGGCCTCTTCAACCTGAAAACCGCTCATGGTGAGAATTTCAACGGCTATCTCGCGGTTCACCTCGATGTCATCGACGAGAAGTATGCGTTTGCCCTCAAAATTCCACTCAGCCTCGGCTTCTTCCTCAGTCTTTTGGGCGAAATCTTTGGAAAAAGCCTCCTCAAGGCATCTGTCAAGTTCCGAGGCGAAAACAGGTTTATTGCAAAAGGCCTTGACACCGGCCTTCTCGGCATCTTCCTTGATGGAGAGCCAGTCGTAGGCGGTCACAAGAATAATGATCGGCTTTTCGCCCTTTGCCTCATCAGTTATCGCCTGAGCGAGCTGGATGCCGTTCATATCGGGCATCTTCCAGTCGATAATGCAAATTTGAAATGGATCGTTGCGCTTTGCCGCATCCGTGTAGCGGAGTTGCGAGTCTTTGCCGGACAGAGCCCAATCAACTCTGGCTCCAAGCTTACTGAGCATATTGCTTATGGCATCGCAGGAACTGTAGTCATCGTCCACAACAAGGATGTGCCGGTTTGCAAGATCGACTGCCTGGACTTGTTGTTTTGTCTTGGCGATTTTGAAGGTAAAGGTGAGGATAAATTCGGATCCCTCGCCTTTTTTGGTCTTAAGCTGAATGTCCCCCTTCATGAGATCCACAAGATGCTTGGTAATGGACATGCCAAGTCCAGTTCCCTGAATCTTGTTTACAGTCGAGGTTTTTTCGCGTTCAAAGGCTTCAAATATTTTCGCCGCGAATTCTGGGGACATGCCCATGCCATTGTCCTTGATCCGAAACTCAAAGGTGCCGTTCTCGCCATCCCGGGCAAGTTCGCGCACGCTCACCTCAATATGTCCGCCGGCCTGCGTGTATTTAATGGCATTGCTTAAAAGATTCAGAAGAATCTGATTTAAGCGAAGCTTATCGCAGACTATGGTCTCGTCGTCAATGGCAAAGGCATTGATATCAAAGGTCTGCTGCTTTTCCTCAATCTGTCCGATGATAATGGTGTTTAGGTTGTGGAGGAGCTTAGGGATGCTGACTTCGGTGTTCTGCAGTTCTACCTTTCCGTTTTCAATGCGGCTCATTTCAAGGACATCATTGATAAGAGAGAGGAGATGATTGCTCGAAAGCTGAATTTTATTGAGATAGTCGCGGATGACATCGGGATCTTTTTTGGTCAGCGCAAGGGTTGTGAAGCCGATGATGGCGTTCATCGGGGTCCTGATGTCGTGGGACATATTGGAGAGGAAGGTGCTTTTCGATCGGCTGACCTCCTCGGCCTTCGCTTTCTCCATTTCAATTCTGCGCCGTCTGCTCTGCATAAGGGAGTAGACAATAAAGACAACGCCTATGCTCACAAGGATAATTAACATCTGCAGTGAGCTGTGTTTGACAAGCTGTCGGCCGAAGACCGTCATTTTATTTTCGAGAAATTTCTTTTCATCCTCGTCGGTCTGTATTTCATTTGCTGTGAAGGTTTTATAGTATACCGAGACATCCTTGATCAGATCGTCGGTTGCGACCTGGACGTCCTGGCGCATCCACATAAGGGTTGAGGTGAATATGACAAAGAGCATGGAGAGCCAGACCATGGTGGATCGGCCAAAGCGCTCTGATTTGTCGTTTTTGAAGACCTTAAGGAAGTAGATGAAGCCGATCATGCCCCAGAGGGCGAAAATAAGATAGGACTCGGTCGCAAGGGAGCCGATTGACCAGAAGGAGGGGAGGAAGATAAACAGGCTGAGTGCCCCTGAAAGCACAATACCGAGAGCGCCGGTTATGAGATAGCGTGCGCGCTTCTTGCTTTTCGCTTTTTTGTAGGTGCAGATGGAAATATAGCCATAGGTCAATGTCGCGCCGATTGTCCCGATATCAATTATCCAGCCGATAGCCGTGCGTCCAAAGAAGGAGACAAAAATTGTTGATCCTATGACCAGGAAGATTGCGTTTTTGGGTATATTCCTATCGCTGCACCGAGTAAAAAAAGAAGGCAGAATCTTATCGTCCGCAACTGCATGCGTAAGCCTGCTTATGGCGATCGTAAGCCCCAGAATGCCGGTGGCCACTCCTGAGAGAATGGTAATGAAAAGAACAACAAGGCCAAATGTTCCGAGATATTCGCGTATAACATGAAAGACCGGCAAAGACAGAGAGGGCGCTCCTTCTATCTCCTGCGCGATACACTCTGCGTACTGCGTCCAAGTCAAGCCATCGCTGAACGGAAAGGAGGCAATGAGAGAAAAAAAGCAGTACATCAGGGTCGCTGCGACAACGCCGCCGAGCAAGGGGAAAAAGAGTGATTTTTTAGACGTGTTTATTTCTGTCTGCACATGTGAGACGGCTTCAAAGCCGCAAAAAGCCCAGGGAACAAGAGCGGCGACAGAGAAAATCTCGAAGGGTATGTCTTCATTCGGAAGAAAGGCCGGTGTTACATTGGCGAAGCCTCCGCCTTTGATCAGGACTCCCAAAAAGAGAGTGGTTCCGCCAAGAAAGAGCAGAACGGCAAAACAGGTGTTTAACCAAATGGCTATTCTGTTTTTGTAAATGCACAGAAGGCCGCCCAAGGTTATGCAAAGGGCTGTGCAGGCTACCTCTCCTCCGTATACTTTGTATTCTGCGATACGGTAGTTAAAGCCGAATTTGAGGAAATTGTCCGTGAAATTATTGATGAGGAGAGGAAATGCGGTTGAGTTCGCCCAGATGATCGCCGCATAGAGAAGCCAGAGAAACCAGCCGCAAAGGTAGGCGTGGTCCGCTCCAAGAATCGATTGGATATAGGTGTAGGCGCCGCCGGAACTCGGTTTTTCGGAAGACATGTAGTGATAGTTCGCTGCGATAATAATCATGGCGAGCGCGCCTAAGAGCATAGCTAGTGTCGAGCCTAAAGGGCCTGCCTTGGGGAGGAAAAGCGTGCCAGGCATAACAACAACCCCCCAGCCGACGCAGCAGCCGAGAGACATAGCTAAGACACGAAACGGTGTATAGCGCTTACGTGGAGAATGATCTTGGGTCATTGTTGAATGGTCCTGTTGTTTTTAATCCTTTGTGCTATCGCAAGTGCGTTTGTAGAAGTGCAGAATATAGCAGAGTCAACGGCAAAAAGCGAGACGCTTTGCGCCTGAAAATTTTGACGGGAGCCTCAGGCGAAAAAAAAGGCCTGTATTGTTTTGCGCAAAGAAAAACCTGTTGCTCTATTCTGTGCGACGTAAAACGTGAGCCGGGCTTTGGCAATCGGCTGCGCGGCTTGTGGGCATTTGTGCGTGTCACGCCCTGGCAACAAAAGAAATCTCTGTGCCATGAAGACAATTTTGGGTTGCTGACAGAAGCCTGGATAGCGGATCGACAGTACGATGCAAAGCAAGACGGGGATGGTTTATTTCTGGTCGTGACAGAGAGCGGTGGCAAGTTTCAAGGCCAAGAGACTCGCCAGCCAATCTCAGCAAATGGCTAGGCAAAAGCTTGCGGAGATCACGGAGCGTGCGCAGGCTGAAGAGTGTGCGAACAAAGATGTGGCGAAAAAAGTTTCATGGGATGAGGGAAACACTTTTGAGTCCGTGTTTAGCGCGTGGGGAGCTGCCATACAGGAGCTGACCCAGGCGGATTTGATTGATTTGTGTCTGTCGATACGAGACAGGTCGGTTGCGACTGCGCGGCAAGCGTTTTGCAGCATGTGTTCGGATACGCCGAGGACCAGGGCTTGATTTCAGCCTCACCCGCACACTCTCTTTCCTGGGCGCTCCCAAGGCGCGAGGGCGGGCATTATTCATCGGTCTCAGAGCTTAGGAAACTGTATGACTATGTGCAAAGCGGACGCAGCACCCTGCAAGTGAGGGTCGCCTTGGAACTCCTTCTTACGACCGATCTTTGCGCTGGGAGGACGTTGATTTGGATCGCGGCACTGTCTTAGTCCTGCCCAAAAGTGTACACAAAAGAGATGGTGGCATCCCTGTCTTTCTTGGGCCAAGGACGCTCGAAAGTTTGCGGCGCTACGCAAACGCCCGAGGTCTGTCGCGAATTTATGTTCCCGGCAGCCGTCAGAAAAAAAGGCCGAAGCCTGTCCGCGGATTCGCTGCGGCCATGCACGCGGCGGGTATTGGTGGTGAAATGACGCGTCAGGGCTTTTGGTCAATTATGAAGACCATCGCTTATGACAATGGCGCACCTTCTGAGAGTACGCAATGCGCCTTGGGACACAAGGGCACGGAGAATGCGATCACCCAGGATGTTTTTCAAGCAGCCTTACGCAAATTTGCCGCCTGGTACGAGGACTATTTGCTGGCCTTAGTGGCAAAACAAGACGGATGCGTAGCGTTTGGGGCAAGAAAAAAGCCCCAGAGACACTGGGGCTTTTGTTCGTACAAGCTGTTTGCGAGCTGCGCACTTTGCGTTTTTCTGTGGCCCGTTTTCTTACGCTCGCCTACGGAAAAACCTAAAATGCTCAACCTGTCTGTCCAAAGGATCCGCGCTGGTTACAGACGTTTCATATGGTTTTTGACCGCCTTGATTGCGGCTGGCGCGTCCTCGACACCGCAACGGTTCGCAAGCTCAAAATACTGCAAGGCTTTGCCGAAGTCTATCTCGCAGCCTTCTCCGTTGGCATACATTGCCCCAAGTTCGTAGAAAGCCGAGGCATCGCCTAGCTTTGCCGCTTTTTCATAGTATTTCTTGGCAGTGGCGTAATCTTGTTTTGTCGCCTCTCCGTAGAAATACATTCGGCCAAGGTTAAATATAGAATTCGGATTGCCCAGCTCAGCGGCCTTTTCATACCACTGCATGGCTTTGAGCAGGTTTTTTGCGACACCGACCCCATCGTAGTACATGCAGGCTAAATTGTGCAAGGCATCCCTGTCGTTTTCCTTGGCCGCCATCTCATAGAGTTCCCGGGCTTTTTTCAAGCTCTTTTTGACCCCGCAGCCAAGAAAATAGAGATTGCCAAGATCGGTCAGCGCTTCCACGCTGCCCATATCTATCGCTTTTTCATATAAGAGTTTGGCTCGGTCGTATTCCTCGGTCTGAAAGCTCTTATGATAGATATTGGCAAGAAAGTAGGTCATATCCACATCCCCAGAGCGGGATCGTTTTTCAAGGTATTTTTTGAGTTCTTCTATGTCATTGAGTGATATCGCATTATTGGTGTACAGGTCATCGATGAAATGAATGAAAGCGTGTTTATCGTTTTTTATAGAATATTCTATGGCTCGTGCGAGAAGTTTATTGGAAAACACTTCGTTTTTCTCTGCTCGAGGTTTAAACTGGATAATTTTGCAGGCCATTCCTCTATCCTTGTACGCTATGCCGTTTGTGCGCTGGACGCGTCAGGAAAAATCGCGCTCCAGGACAACAAAGGCAATGGCGAAATTTTGTTCATGACTGATTGAAATAAATGTCTTGGAGATGCCTTTGCTCCTCGCGAATGCGAGGGCACCTCCGGCAAAAGACAGCACAGGCGATCCGCCATCAGCGTTGACGATTTCTATATCTGTCATCCAGATGCCCTGGCTAAAACCTGTGCCAAGGGCTTTTGCCGCCGCTTCCTTGGCTGCAAAGCGGCCGGCAAGGAAGGTCTCTTTTGGACCGTGGAGACAGTTTTTTTCCTTTTTTGAAAGAATTTTGCTGATGAACTTGTCGCCAAAGCGGTCGAGCGCATGGCGTATGCGGCGGATATCTGTGATGTCGCAGCCAATGCCAAAAACCATATGTGTCTCACACATTAAAAAGGAAATGCATCACATCGCCGTCCTGGACAATATAATCCTTGCCTTCTGTTCTAAGAACAGCTGCTGCGCGGCATTCAGCCTCATTTTTATAGTGCATGTAGTCGTCATAGGATATGACTTCAGCCCGTATAAAGCCGCGCTCAAAATCCGAATGGATGACACCTGCGGCCTGCGGGGCTTTCCAGCCTTTGTGTATTGTCCACGCGCGGACCTCATCGGGACCGGCAGTGAAGAAACTGCACAGCCCAAGTGTGTGATAGCCAACGCGGATAATCTTTTCCAGTCCGCTTTCCGAAACGCCGTAGGACTGCAGAAGTTCGGCCTGTTCATCGGGGGGCAGTGTCTGCAGTTCTTCTTCAATGCGGGCGCAAATGCGGGAGAAGCCAGATGTGTGCGCTGTTGCATATTTGGCAACAGTGTCCGCATAGCTATTTCCCTCAGCCATCGCCGCCTCATCAACGTTCGCGCAGTAGATGACAGGTTTTGCCGTGAGCAGGCCGAGTTCCTTCCAGATCTGGGCTAAAGCGTCTGAGGCAGTACTCCTGTCGAAAGAGGACGCGGCTTTTCCGGCATTCATATGCTCTATTAGGGCCGAGAGATCCTCAACAAGAAGTTTGGCATCCTTGTTTGCCTTGGCGAGTTTTTTTGTTTTTTCGAGTCTCTTGTCAAGGCTTTGGATGTCGGCCAGAAGAAGCTCGGTTTCAATTGTTTCAATGTCCCGCAGAGGATCGATTGTTGTATCCACATGGCTTATGTTTTCATCATCGAAACAGCGGACCACGTGGATAATGGCCGCGCACTCGCGAATCGTTGCCAAAAATTGGTTGCCCAGGCCTTCGCCGGTACTCGCCCCGCGGACAAGGCCGGCAATGTCGGTAAAATCGACCGTCGCGTAGATGGTTCTCTTTGGTGCTACCTTTGCTGTCAGCGCGTCAACGCGTTTGTCGGGAACCGTCACGCACGCCGTATTTGGCTCTATGGTGCAGAAAGGGTAATTGGCAGCCTGTGCATTCTGCGCCTTGGTCAGAGCGTTGAACAGCGTCGATTTCCCAACGTTGGGCAGTCCGACAATTCCTAATTTCATAGTGTCTCCCGATCACACGAATGCGTGCAGCAAGTGCTGCACGAGTACAGCCCTGTGGGCTGTGGAGCTGATGAGTCCCTACGCAGCGCGAAGAGACTACGGTTTCTTTTGACATACGACATGCGTATCCTATCGTCAATATGCTATTATTTTAATAAAGAAAACCGTGAAAAATTCGTGAAGAAAATCTTTAGCCGCGCAGGCGGCTTTGTCGACAGTGATCTGCGGACGACAATTGTACTTGAGCTCTTCTGCGCTTTTGCGTAGAGTATAGACTCCTTTTTTTTCAATATATCTGTATCCGCTCACGGCTTTACAGTTCTTCAGTTGTCTCTCAAACGGCAGAATGCAGACTTTGTCGCCATTGATATCATCTAAAGAACTATAGTAAAGCTCCTTGTACTACGTTTCGCCGTGACCTGTGAGCGCATATATCCAGCGATGCCATACGTAAAAAAAAGTGGACGATTTTTGCTTAAGGCAGTGAAAAAGCTGGTTTTTCTCCCAAATTCTGAACAGACTCGCCTCTTTGTTTGTTGTCGCACCGCTTTTTTGTTCAGTAGTGCATGCGATGGATGAAGGATCGCACGCGCAAGAGACCTTCGAGGTTGCCATGCCTGAAATATACCAGACACAAAAAACGTTCACTCCCCTGGCCATTTGGGCGATGTCCTTCGGCTGCTGCGTCGGGTGGGGGGCCTTTGTCCTGCCAGGCTCGATCATGCTCCCGAGTGCCGGGCCACTCGGCGCTGCGCTCGCCCTTGTTCTGGGCGCTTTTGTCATGATCGTTATCGCCGCAAACTATCATTTTCTTGCGCAGCGCTACCCTGGCCCAGGCGGGCCTTTTTTCTTTGTCCGCGCGGTGTTTGGCGCTGATCACGCCTTTCTCTGCGCCTGGTTTCTTTGGCTAGTGTACGCGGCGATCATCTGGGCAAATGCCTCGGCACTCACGATCATTTCCAGCCATTTTCTGGGGCCGGTTCTTAAGTTCGGCTTTCACTACACACTTGCCGGTTCGGAAATCTATGCCGGAGAGATTCTTTGCACATCGCTTGTTCTCATCGCTTTCGGCCTGCTCTGTCTCTTCGCCAACCGTCTTGCGGTCATAGCCCAAATTGTCTTTGTTTTTTGTCTTCTTGCCGGCGCCCTTATCTGTTTTTTTGCTGTGTGTACCTCGCAAGGACAGAGTCTCCTCACCTCTCTTACTCCCCCCTTTATGCCCAATAATGAAAATCCGGCCCTCCAGGTCATTCGTATCCTTGCGCTTGCTCCGTGGGCCTATGTTGGCTTTGAGGCAGTTTCTCATCTAACCAAGGAAGTGCGCTTAAACAGAAAAAGGCTTTTTGGCATTATGACCTGCAGTTTGCTGACTGCGGCCTTGGTCTATGTTCTTTTTCTCATCCTCTCCGCCATGCCAATTCCTGATGCTGCGGACTGGCGCGCTTTTGCCTTGGGCAGGGCCGACAACGGTATAGTTTTTTTCCCGATGCTGCGCGTTGTCCGCAATGCGCTGGGCGAGGCAGGCGTTGTTGTCCTAGGCCTTGCTGTTTTGGGTGCGGTCGGATCCGGTTTGCTCGGTTTTTATATAGCATTGAGCCGGTTGACAGCGGCCATTGCTGCGGACGGCATTCTGCCCAAATGGTTTGCTGTCAAGTCAAAGCAGGGCATTCCCCGCAATGCCTTCCTTTTTATCATCGCAGTCTCGCTGATCATGCCCTTTGTCGGGCGGACGGCCATTATATGGATCGTGGATATCACAAGTATCTGCGCAACGATTGCCTACACCTATGTGTCCATCTGCGCTTTTCTTGAGGGCAAACGAAAAAACAGAAGAGTCTACACAGTCACTGGTGCCCTGGGCATCGCTTTCGGGATAGCGGTAGCGTTCTTCACCTTTATGCCGAGCCTCTGGTCTATCCCAATGCTTGCCTCGGAATCGTATTGCATTTTTTCGATCTGGGGGATTCTCGGTTTTGTTTTTTTCCTCTCCGTCTTTAGGCGCGATTCCTCTGAGCGCTACGGGCAGGCGACCTTTGTCTGGCTTGCCATGCTTTTTTTTATTTTTGTGTCTTCTCTTATGTGGATGCGCCAGGAGGCGCACAATTCGGCTGAGACCATGCTCAACCGGGCAAGCGCGTACTACAATGCAAAAATAAGGGCGCTCGCTCATTCCCCTGATAGAGATGCTGACAGGGAGGCTCTATCGAAAGAAGAGAAGGATGTTGTCGCAGGCTGCCTCAATGACTTCAATTCCCACCTCATTAAACACAGCCTCATTCAGATGCTGCTCATTTTTGTGAGCATCGGCGTTGTGTTCAGTGCCTATTCCCTTATACATATGCGACGGCGCAAGGTGGAAATAGAAAAGTTAAAAGCCGAGGAGATAAACCGCTCGAAGTCCGCCTTTCTCTCAAGCATGTCCCACGACATACGCACGCCCATGAACGCGATCATAGGTTTCACCGATCTTGCGCTCACGCGCTATGATATCGAGACAGTGCATGAGTATCTTGGAAAAATTAAGCTATCGTGCAATCATCTGCTCTCGCTCATTAATGACGTGCTTGAGATGAGCCGGATTGAAAGCGGCAAGGTGGAACTTCACCCGGCCCCGGTCAGTATCCCCGATGTTCTCCACGATTTAAACGCCATCATTATCGGACAGGTTGAATCAAAACAGCAGACACTTGATATCAATGCCTTAAATGTCCGAAACGAGAATATCCTCTGCGACAAGCTGAGGCTCAATCAGATTCTGCTCAATCTTTTAAGTAATGCCATTAAGTACACTCCTTCAGGCGGAAGGATTTCCGTTAATTTCAGCCAGTTTCCGGCCAAGGACGGCTTTGCCTGCTACGAGGTGCGCGTCAAAGACAATGGGCTTGGCATGTCCAAAGAATTTGCTGCCCGCATTTTTGAGTCCTTTACCCGCGAAAACACAAGCCATGCCCACACAATCCAGGGGACAGGTCTTGGCATGGCCATTACCAAAAATCTGGTCGATCTGATGGGCGGCACAATAACTGTCGAGACCGAGAAGGGGAAAGGGTCAGAGTTTATTGTGACCTTCACTTTTCCCACCCTGCCAAGTGACACGCGGGCAATTATTCCGCAGGATCTTAAGGGCACGCACACTCTTGTGGTCGACGACGACTACAGCGCGTGCGATGGCATTATCGAGATGCTCACAGATTTTGGTGTCAGAGCGGAATGGTCTCTCTCGGGCAAGGAAGCGATACTGCGCTGTACAAGTGCCTTAAAGCGCGGCGATCCCTTCATGCTCTGCATTATAGACTGGAAACTGCCGGATATCTCAGGAATCAGCGTTGTGCGGGAGATCATGGCGCTGCATGGAGAAAAAAAACCGAAGATTATCCTTGTCACAGCCTATGAGTGGCAAAACATAAAGGATGAGGCGATTGCTGCCGGGGTGAATGTTTTCTGCAATAAACCGGTTTTTGCCTCAGAACTCAATGCGGCAGTACTCGCAGCCGTCGAATCCCATGACTACCAGGCAAAAAAGGAAAGAGAAGAGAAAGACGTCGCCTTTACCGGCCGGCGCATTCTTCTGGTGGAGGATGTCGAGGTCAATAGAGAGATTGCCGTGGCCATGCTGACCATGAACGGCATTGAGGTCGAGGAAGCCTGCAATGGACAGGAAGCCGTGCAAAAAGTTGGCGAGGCGGAGCCTGGGTACTATGATCTTGTGCTTATGGACATACAGATGCCCGTTATGGATGGCTACGCGGCAACCCGAGCAATCCGCGCGCTCGATGGCGAGCAGGCCCATGTGCCGATCATAGCGATGACTGCGAACGCTTTTGACGAAGATAAAAAAGCAGCCCTGGCTTCTGGCATGAACGGCCATCTGACGAAGCCCATAACTATTGAAAAGCTTCTGGAAACAGTCCAGGAGGTCTTCTAACACTGGGTAAGAAAAGCCAAAGCGCGCAAGATGCGTACTCATTGAGAGGCATTGCTCAAAAAAAAGACCCCGGTTTTTCCGGGGTCTTCTCTTTGGGGTGTACGCGCTAGCAAACGCAATACATTTCCCGCATCCTGTACGTTTTGTCAGAATCGATCATTTTGAGCATGATGTCGGCAAAGACGGGATCGAATTGTCTGTCTTTTCCTTTTTTTATTTCCTGCCGGACAATATCCTGAGGAAGGATATTGCGGTAGCTTCTGTTGCTCGTCATTGCGTCGTAGGCGTCGGCTACAGCAATAATTCGGGCTATTTCAGGAATCTCATCGCCTTTTAGCCCGTCAGGGTAGCCTAGGCCATCGTAGCGTTCGTGATGCCAGCGCGCGCCAATCGCCAGGTTGGGCATCTCCTTGATGGTGTTTAAGATATTCGCACCGATAATCGTATGCTCCCGGATCACGGCGTACTCATCGTCGCTTAATTTGGTCTTTTTGTTGATAACATAGTCGGGCACACCTATCTTTCCCACATCGTGCAGAAGGGCAACCATGTAAATTTCGTCTAACTTTTTTTTCGAATACCCATACACCCTGGCTATATCCTTTGAATACTGCGCAACTCTGCTTGAATGACCTTTTGTATAGGTGTCCTTGGCATCAATGGTACTTGCCAGAGTTTCAACAATATGCAAAGATAAACTTTCATTTTTCTTCGATATTCTCTCAACTTCAGACTTCAAGTTGTTCTGATAGTTGAGCAGATCATGCGTCATCTGGTCGAAGAAATGCGAGACGATAAAGGACAGGGGAATGTTTGTGTTCTTGAATTTTTTAACTTTAGGAATTGAATAATTGAACGGCGCATCGCTTTGTTTTTGCTTTGTGTCTTCGCGTAAGGCCACAGAAACCAAGGCGCTGTTGAGCGTTCCACCAGTCCTGTTGTTGCAGGCAATTTCACCGTAGGCATGGCAGTAGGTGAAGTCCGACACGCAGTTGCTGTAGTATTCCAGTTCAGAAACCTCTTCATCGCGCATAAAAGCATTTCTGTTGGCGCATATAATCAACATCAAGGCTTCAGGAGACATTGACAGTATTCTCTGACAGTTGTCAAATGAGGCTTCAAGTATCTCCTCACGCGTGCAGTACGCGAACTGGACTTGGTCGTTGGGATTAATCTTCCCTCCATAGTAGATTGTGCCCTCATGGCAGCCTATGGGGGTATAGCAGATATTGATGCCGTTTTTGTTGACGATGAGCGGAAAGTACCAGGCATTTAAGAGAAAGTTGTCATCCCAGGGCACGCCAAGATATTTGAGAAAAACTTCAAGAGCGTTGACGCCATCAATCTGGTAGAGGCCGGTTGCGCCAAGAATAGGTTTTTTTTCGAGGCAAACGCACATCTCCCGGCCGATCGGCCGCCAGCTCTGCACATAATTAACAGATATCTTTAAGTTTTCCCCTGTATACACAATAATTGAGTAGCCGCTGTCCTCTATGTTCTCTCCTATTGCAAAGGAGTCTTCAAGTTTTACTAAGGTACTCCCTTCAAAGCGTGCTGGCTTGGACAATGATCCGAAAATTGAAATATCCCCGTATTCTTCAGATAAGGCTTCAATAAATTCAGACGTGTCCGTTAACTGGTTCGCAGAGCAGATTTCAAAGGCTTTAATGTTCTTTAGTGAGGATACCTTGTCGATAAAATTTTTGGCGGCTATCCGCTCTGTTCCGCGTGTGCATGGAATATAATATGAGTAAAAAAACGAGGTATCCGCTATAATGAGGTTCAACTTGATCCTATGTCTGTCCGTTTTTGGCTGCGACGGAAACTCTGAAATTCCGATGCGCGGAATATCAGGAAGGACGCCAGAGATATCTTGAAGGAGCCTTTTCGCAAGGTTTTTTGACATGCCTGAGACATAGATGTGCATGAGAACCTTGGAGGGCGGTACGTCTTTCAGCATTTCTCTGATTGGAATAAGGGCGTCTACCGCACTCGATAGGTTATTGAATACATAGTTTTTTTGTCTCATAGACTACCCTTACCCTTGCTTTCACCAGAAAAAACTTTGGTTTCGTTTTTTTTTTGCGAAAGCGCTGTGCCCGATTGCCTGTCCTCAAATGAGGAGATCGGCCGAATAGATCGGCAACTCGCGCGTTTATTGCGTAGGACACTTGCGTTAGATGGAGAACTCGGTCCTGATACGAAAACTTTTCCCTTCTTTCAGAGACCTTTTCTTCGTAAATGCGCACAGCATCATTCTTGACAAGGAATTTTTTTGCGAGCGTACGTATCGCTTGTTTCCTTGCAGAAAATCAGTATGCAGTCCCCAACTTTTGTCACGCACAGTGTACGCAATCACTATTTTAAAGACTAGATATGACTTGAAATATCTGGTAATGTCAAGAGTGAGCGCTAAAAAAATGCCCTGCGAAGTCTTGGGTAGTACAGATTTACGTAAGTTCCATGGCACGCCAAGGACAAGAGAATGTGGCCCATGTGTCAGTACAAGCTGCAAAAATCTTTCCGCCTGTGCATTTTAGGGTTTTTCCGTTTACGCACTTCTGGCTTGCAGCCTCCCTAAGCCGAGCGCGGATCACCGGACACCTTCCGCTTGAGGCAGCCTTCCCGACAGTCCGATGCCTCCCTCTTCAAGCTGCCTTG
>JAFTDR010000212.1 GCA_017454105.1 Desulfovibrionaceae bacterium
AGAAAGTGCAGCTCTTTAAGGTTAAGCAAGTGGCTGAGAACACATACCAGGTAGATGCCGCCTGAGGGCTAATCTGACCACATCTCGCCGATGGGGAAAAACCGGCTGCATTGTGGAAGATCTTTTCCGTCGCGAGTATAGAAATTTATTCTCTGCAAAACTCAATTAGTCTTTTCTGCACACAAGTTCTCTCTTCGTTGCATTATTCATTAGATTCTTCCGTTACAATATGAGTGTATTCCACCTGTTTCATATTTATAGAAGAACCTAAGTAATCAAAAATCTTAATATTTTTACCGAGTTTTAGCATTTCATTAATCATATGTTTTGTTCCATGGGATTCTCCATCCCAGAAAGCAATAAGTTCATCTGCAACTATAGCCATTTGATTATTTCGTTTGAAACCAGCTCCTTTCCAATCATGTTTCCAATCAGCATGGTATATTTCAAGTGGTATATCATTTTCTCTTGCATAGCGTTTGCCTAAAGAGTCTGCTCCATGCGCACCACCTGATATAATTACAATATTGTGATCTTAACCTTTTAAAATTGAATCAATTATTTTACTTAAAACTAAATAATTATTAAAGTCTCTACCACCCTCTACACATATTTTATAAGTATTATTCATTATATAATAAATTTTTATGTATAATTGATAATTTAATGTAACTATTCTAAGTACCTTAGGAGGCAAAAATAGCTATGCCCAATTGGTGAGGTTTTTTGGAGTTGATTCTTTCAATTATTCGCTTTGTGAGTACTCATTCCCTTACTCCTACTAATAAAATGTATATTTTCAAACATAATTCAGTTTCGTTGAATATTCTAAAGATTTAATTAATAAATTTAAGAAGATTTAAGTAATGCTGGCTTGATTGTCGAATATTTTCGCTAAATGGTAGTATATTCATTGTATCCACTCACGGGGCAATGGCACAATGCTTTTTTAGACTTTGAAAAACTAATTGTAAACAAAAAATGCAGCTTTTCACCGTCAGAGACGTATTTGGCGAGAGGAGAAAATGCGTATTTCATTGTGGCATTGTGAGCGGATATTTTGATTGATGTCTTGTAAGATATTCAGAATATTATAAATGTTCCAAAAGATGAATAGACCCACTGTTTACAGGAACTCGTGCATATTTGAACGACTTGATGTTTCATTCGAATCTTTATCTTAGTGGGGAAACCACATTCAACCGTTGGATGTGAGCGGATACTTTTTCTCAGTTTTCTTCTCTACAAATGGCAGAAATAGATTCCATGAGAAGGATTTCTCTTTTACTATTTTTAGCAAAATACTTATTGTCTTTATTTTCAATACGAAAAATATGAAAAAGAGGATTTTCAGGACAGTTTGTAACGATAAATAAACGATATTTTTTGTAATATTCTTTTAATTTACTATATTCATTTGGCGTAAGCGTAACATTGATATTATCAAAAGATGTTCCTTTTACTTCAACAAATAATTCCTCATTATCCTTAGTTACTGTAAAGTCCCAGCCACAATTAAGATTCTCTACAGATTCTACATTATACCCTTTATCTTGATAATACTTAATTGTCTTATCAACGGCAATTTTTTCAATTTCATCTTTATCAATGATATTATCATTTTCATTTTTCGATTTTCCCTTAGTATACTCATCAGAGATGCGATATCTTTCAGTATATTTATAAATATAATCTTTTACTTTTTCTACATAATTAGGAAGTCTTTCAGCATACCATAAGGCTGATTGGCCATAACCTCCATAAATTTTTCTGGAATGAGGCACTTCCATATTCCTTTTTTCAACTGGAACAAGACAAGCATTGTTCGAGCGAGTTGTAAAATAATATGCATCATTATAACCATTTATAGTTATATCAATAGGTGTTGCGTAGACTCTTGCATCGATATACCAACCAACAATATAAGCATTATTTTTTGCTGGATTTCTTGAGAAAAAAACAATAGTAATATTATCTATATAAGCATTATCCTCTGTTTTTTGTATTTTATTACCTAATTTTTTAATATTAATATTTGTTAAATATGCGTCACCATTCTCATCTTTCTTAATAAGTGCAGCATATCCGTATACGTTGCCGTTCAAAGGAAAAAAATTATATTGTTCACCTCCATTATTATTTGATTTTAAATGTTCAAATCCTGATTCAGGATGCATTATAGTGTCATCATTATTAACACCGCTGTAATACCTCATCCATCCACAATTTACAAAAAGTATTGACATATTTACTCCTTTTTAGGACTCAATCATCGTATCCGCTCTCGGGGTAATGGTGGAATACACCTTTTAGCCGTTTCGAGTTTTTCTCTTTGACCGTAGAATTTTGACTTTGTTGACTCATATTCTTGTTTAATAGCCACGAAGCGTAGCTAGAGCCGCCAAGTATCGTGACCCCGTGAGCTGATACGTTACGGCAATCTTTTTGAACCATATTTTTTCTCTATTTCTTTATCCAATTCAAAAATAGCTTGTTAAATAAGTTTCTGCTGTTTTCTGGCTCTTCTTCTATACTCCTGAACAGCCTTTTTGGCACGTTCTTTTCTTTCTTCCTCTCTCTCAATATTTTTTGGATCAATTTCTACATATTTCATAATGTACTCTTAACTAAATTATGATTATCTTTAACTATTCAGATCCCACCCATGAAGCAAATAAGTATGCCCAATTTGAGCCGCTCTTATCCCTTTACTCGAAGCCTAAGCCGAGAAAACTTGCCTTTGCTCTGGAGATCCTTCTTCGACTAAGAGTGTGTACTGAATAGTTACACAATGCATATACAAATTGCTACCTGTCTTAAATAAGCTCGCCATGGTCGTTTCTTTTTAATACAAAACCTATTACCTGACGATTCTGACAGGAAGGTGAATGTACCAACGGACGACGACGTTCGCATCGTCACTTCACTCCAATGACCTTGGTATACACTGCGGTCAGAGAAAAAGCTACCATCTGGAGTTGAAAATACCAGACTCAGTGCTGACTCCTATTCGGAAAGCGTCAACTAATTTCTGGCTGGAGTATTACTACGAACTAACGATGTTTGCATCGTCATTACTTTCCAATGACCTTGGTATACTACTTAAACATTCCATCTTATGGAATGTTCGAAATTTTAGTGAAATTTCTCCAGACAGAAAAAAAGAGAGGTTGAGTGTTTCAGTCTTTAGTACTTGTGATGCCCACATTCCAAGAGTACCCAAGAGTACCAAGCCATCGTTTCACAGATAGCACAACTTTTATCTTGAGTTCAGTATACTTGAACTGCGGTCACGTTCAAGCTTGTGAATTTTTTCACATACTTGACAATCAGCAAAGTCGCGTCTCACTTGGTCCTAAACGAGCTTTACGAACACTTGCTACTACTAAGCCTGATGAAAAGTCCAGGCAAGAAGGAGTACCATCCGCTCTCACTCACTGAGCAGCACAAGAGAAGGCAGAGAAATACATTCATTCTCTGCCTCTTACATTCTCACTACCCAATCAAATTCATTGCCAGTTGTGGCATACTATTAGCCTGTGCCAGCATTGCAACCGCAGATTGGGTTAATATCTGATTCCTGACAAAATTCGTCATCTCCGTGGCAACATCAGCGTCTGATATTCGTGATTCTGCAGATTGAAGATTCTGCGCTTGCACTTGCAGGTTCGTCATCGTGTTCTCAAGGCGATTCTGCATGGCACCATAGTAGGCACGAATTTCGTCCTTCTTGACGATGGCGTCATCTATGGTCTTCAGAGCCTTCTGAGCTTTCTCCTGTGTCTCTATCGAAACACCTTTGAGACCAAGCCCAGCAAGTGTGGCGTTGCTCTTATCTATATAGTAGTAGTCCTCGGAGGAGTCGTTTCCGGGTCCAAAGTGAATTTTGACTACATCATCAGGTATCGGCTCTGATTCGGGTTCAGGAGTTGGTCCTGGAGGTGTAACCTTTTTGGTTACCTTAAGCGTTGTAGTAAACTGGGGAATGGTATTAGCATTGTAGTCTCCAGTAAATGAAAATTTCTGTGTAATTTTATTACCGTCTCCTAAATCCATGGAAAACGTTATAGTATTTCCACTTACTGAGCTTGTTACTGAACCACTGTCCACTGTCCCTGTTTCATCTGCTCCATCAGGTTTCTTAATTGTATAACTATAACCAGGAGTTCCATTAAGTGAATAAGGTGCACTAAGAGGAACAAGTACAGAATTTTCAGCACCTGTAATATTAGCGAGGTTTGATGGATTTATAAAAATATTAGCAGTTGTGCTATTGCTATGTGCTGGTGTAAAATTCACCTTTAAACCACCTGTAATTGATGCATAGTCATTTTCATTTGTTCCAAAAGCTTCTAGCGTTGTATATGTATATGTTGAATCGTTTATTGCCCATCTAGTACCATTCCAAAAGACAGGCAATGTAGTAGGAATATTAGCTTCATTTCCAGTTGTAGTAACTTGAACTGTTACAGTAACATCTCCAGCAGTTGTCGTCGCAGATATAGTGTTATTATTTTTAACAGTAACAGTTGTAGTACCTTCTAAATTTTCAGGTGTTGGAAGAGTAACACTTGGTCCGCCTGATAAACTACCAGCAGCATTTCCACTTATACTGGTATTCTCAGTGTGATCGTATGTAACAGTAGGATCGCTTGAACTCGTAGCTGTCCCTGAACTGCTTTCTGTCCTTTCAAACTCCCCATCCAGCAGCTTAATCCCATTAAAATCCGTGGCCCTGGCAATCCTCTCGATTTCCGATGCCATCTGTTGAAACTCGGAATCGATCATCATTCGCTGAACCGAATCATAGGTACCAGTTGCCGCCTGCTCAGCCAACTCCTTCATGCGAATGAGCTTCTCATCAATGATACCCAACGCCCCATCCATTGTCTGTAGCATGGAGATGGCGTCATTAGTATTGCGCATGCCCTGCCCTAGAGCTGCCACATCGGCCCGCATGAGTTCTCGAATAGCCAGACCCGCAGCATCATCTGCAGCACCGTTTATGCGCAATCCCGAAGAAAGACGCTGCGTGGATTTTCCCAGCTGCGCATAATGACTCGACAGCTGGTTACTTATCCGTTCCGCCGTCAAATTATGATTAATGACTAACGACATAGCTCACTTCCTTGTGATTTCTGGCCGGAGCGAGAATCAGGTCTGCATTTCAATGTATGCACATCGTATGGGGTAGCCGAGCAGCCCGGCACGAAACCGCACTGCTGCTGAGTACCGTTCGTCTCCATTATCAACTTATATACGTAATCAGTCCTGAAACTCTTCCCTTCCAACTCTGTCAGCCATACGTCGAGAGCCGCCGATTGCCGCGTACTCTAAGAGTGTTCGCAGGGGGGCCGTGCTTGCGACATTATTACCTTTCTAGAAGATGATTGCAATAGACATCTTGAACAACGTATTGGCAGTGCGCCGTACCTTTGGTCTCATCGATTGCAGTCAACTCCTCGAACTGTAATACACCAAAAACATCTACCATAAAACCGCAGGAAAATCATCACATTGACTATGCAAAAAAAGTACCATGCGTCAATACAGCACTCCGCCTACTTTGCACAGTTCCATCGGCTCCTGCGCGCGCAAAATGTGCCCGATAAACAAAAAAGTCTGTACCCTAAGCACACAATCGCCAAATTCTCTCAGTCAGTGCGTTATACTTACTGTCACAATGATTCTTCCCGCAACGCGAAGTTCGCCCTGTTGGTATCGACCAATTAGGTCGATCTCCTTTGTCTCTCATGGGAAAACCGTCATACGGCCGGGACTTAGGCCAAAATACGTCTTCCCATAGAGCAGGGAACATTGCGCGCTGAGTATACTTGGCGTCACAATGACTCTTCCCGTGTCAGCTGGTTCTCGTAGAAAAACCACTATGCTACCGGGTATAATTCGGCGACTCTTTGATTCTTCCCAAGACACGAAGTTCACCCTGCTGGTGCCGACCAATTGAGGTCGTCTGCTTTGTCTCTCGTGGAAAACCAGTATGCGGGGGTATTGCTCGTTCTACGAGCATCAATCAGGCTCGCTGATTTGCTCTGCTACTCCCCTGCCTTTCTCCGCATGGCAGACAAAAGTGCAGAAAAAATCACTGTGCCGACAAGTACAGCAAGCAATTGCACAAATCACAATATACTGCGGCTAGAAAAAAATGCCCTTCACACAAAGGAAAGATTACGGCATACGCAGTTCGACTGCCTGGTATACAAGGAAATTTTTTCTGGCCGAAGTATACAATGACTCGTAGGAAGTACCGCTCTGCCCTTGTGTCAAACAACAGGCTGCACCGCGCCGTACTTTTGCGGCACAGAATCCATCGTACTTCCTTATTTTTAGAAGATCGGCAAATTTGGTGAATTCATTAGGTTTCAGCAAAAAAAAATTCTTGCTCCGCATAAACGCACTGTGCGCCCTACGAAGCATGCACAGTTCTTCGAAGGTATCCGCTCACGTACAGTAGAATGCGCCACCCTACCCTCGTATCGTTCCCTCAGTAGGATGCGGTCTTTGTCGACAATGATACAGCTTGAAAAACTCGACCGCACAATGATTCTTCCCATGCCGACCAAGTTGAGGCCGATCTTCTTTGGCTGTCGTGGGCAAACCATTATGCGACCGGGTATACCGCACGACATCAAACGGGCCCATTGCAATCGGCCAGCACAGGAAGAATCCTTACGCTACCAAGTACTATACTCGCTTTGGGTGAAATCTTCCTCCAAAACCTCGGAGGACGTGCTAGTACTGGCTCACCCAAGTTCGTGTGTATCTTGTACGCAGAGCTATGCTTTACGACGTAGGAGTTCACCCACCATCTTGTCATACTGCGGGCAGAAATACAGTTACAGCCACTTTGGCTACGAAGTCCCTTGTTCCAGGGAGTTCGTACACCTGACAGAGTTACTTTTTTTCTTTCTTGAGTATATACACGGACTTAGAGCAACCAGTACTATACTCGGCGTCACAATGATTCTTCTCGCAGCACAAAGTAGCCCTGCAGGTGGCCGACTCCTTGAGGTAGCCTTCCATAGGCTGTCCTTGGAAAACTATACTCAGCCTCATAAAGATTTTCCCCTAGGTGGACAATGTCAGAGTGTAGCTTAAAGCGTTCTGCGGAAAATCAATGTGCGGTCGGGTATAGGTTCTTCAGGTAACGAGGACGAATGCGGAGGATCTTTTCCGTCTAGCTCCGTCGACACGTGAGTGGATACCTTCGAAGGATATACTCAGCGTCACAATGATTCTTCCCGCGAACGGAGTTAGCCTTGTGGGTGCCAACTAATTGAGGCCGCTTGCCTTAGTTTGCCAAGGGAAAATCATTATGCAGCTGGGTAGCCCAGTTCAAGAATGGTCCTGCACACTCTGACAAGGAAACGTCTCATACAGAGTGGACGTATACACAAGCCAAAAACAAACTGACAGTTTTGCAAATAGGAGTCACTACTTGCTCTGGTATTTTCAATGCCATGTGGCAGTTTTTTTCTGACCGCAGCAAGCCGCATAGCTCCGTCGACACGTGAGTGGATACCTTCGAAGGTCCAGTTCAAGAATGGTTCTGCACGCTCTGACAAAGAAACATCTCATGCAGAGTGGACGTATACACAAGCCAAAACAAACTGACAGTTTTGCAAACGGGAGTCTCTACTGGCTCTGGTATTTTCAGCGCTATGTCGCAGTTTTTTTTGACCCCAGGCTCTTTTTCGAGCAATACACCTGACCGCATACTGTTTTTCCCACGAGAGCGAGGAGTGCGACCTCAATGGCACTCACTGACCACATCGTATCGCAGGAAGAATCATTGCGAGACCAAGTAGCGATGGACTTGCTCTTCCGCTTTCATTCAGGTCAACGGCGAAACATCGTATTTCCTTGCAGGTTGGGCAGTACGATCGCACCCGTAGCCAATATATCTCAAGCCAGAAAGGTACTCTGTCCGATGTATACTCTAGCCAGAAATTACCTGACATATTTGCAAGCGAGATAGCACTGAGTCTCGTATTTTCAACTCAAAGTGACAATTTTTTTTCTGACCGCAGTCTATAAAGTTCCGAGAACAAAAGGCTTCAGAGCAAAACGAGTTGCAACGTTCTTTCCAGAGTATATACGCCTAATCACTCATCTCCGCTTCTGTCTGAGCCCGCCTTGCGGCATTGACAAGAGCGTTTGTGAAGGCTTTCTGCTGGACAGGGTCCGAAGTCAGCCGAACAATGTCCTGCTGTGCCTGCAAACCGAGAGTCCGCGCAAAGTCTGGGTCGTGCCCCAAACGCTTGATTGCCTGAACAAGCGCCTCAACATCATCCTGGGGAATCACAAGACCATTGCGTGAATCCTCAACGATATCGCGTATAACCGGCAGATCCGTTACAATAATCGGCAGACCAAATGCCATGGCTTCGGAGAGACACGCCGGAAACTCATCGCAAAAGGCATTCACCGCAACACGCTGCAGCGACACAAAGATGTCAGCACCAGCATACAGTGATTCCATATGCTCAGGGGAAAGCTGACCGAGAAAGGAAACCATGTTGAGACCACCAAGATGCGCGGCCATGCGCTTAAGACGCCCAAGTTCCGGTCCGTCTCCTGCGATCTTCACAATGATCTGCATCTCATTTTTCAGGAGCGCGCAGGCCTCAAGCAAAAGGTCAAAGCCCTTATGCGAGACAATTCTCCCCGCCGCAACGACAGTCAGCACATGATCGCTTGTGTCAATACTCCCCCGCTCACTCTCCTCGGGCGGCTCAAGAGTCAAGGGATCCCGCATCTGCACCGTGACATTCTGGGTCAAGGTTGGCACTAACTCCTTAAGGCGCCGCGCAACGGCCTTTGTTCCCACACGGATGACACTCGCTTTTGAACTCTTCTGCACAAGATCTCGCGCTCCGAGCGTATCCTCAAAAAAGCGGGCATCAAAACCAAAAGGGATCCCCGTTATTTGCGATGCAACATAGGCAGATGTGGCTGCTTGCTGGCCATCTGCGGCAAAAATAAACGCAATCTTCTCTTCTCGAATCCATTTGGCAAAAACCATACCAGAGAAGATTGCTCTCGCTTGTGCCCGAAAGGATTTCGACGGCAGAGTCCGTACGAATTTCCAGAATGTCGGGGAAAAAAAGCGGAAGATGTTCATACAAAAGAAGCCCCAGCCTCCAAGACGCCGTATGGCAAGCGGAAGCGCATAGCCTTCGGGATTTGCGAGAAAACCCGCGCCTTGTAACGTATAGATACGCGCAAGCAGTCCTTTTTCGTAGAGAAGACGGGCCTCGGCAACACGGGGTGCCCCGTAGGGGACAGGCATCTGAACCGCGACATAGGCCCCGCGCATCGTTGGGGTCGGCGGTTTTAGAAGATCCTCGCTTGATGAATCCGAAAAGACCTGCAGATCATGCTTCTTCGTGACAAGCACACCCTCCTCAAGGGTGTACACACTGTCACAGTATTCGGCCATCTTGGGATCGTGGGTCACCATGACCATGGCAACGCCAGACGAGTGGCAGAGATTCCGAAAAATCTCCATAATCATCCGGCTTGTTCTGGCGTCAAGGGCTCCGGTCGGCTCGTCGGCCAAAAGGATCCTCGGCGCATTGACCATGGCCCTTGCAATGGCGACGCGCTGCTGCTCGCCACCCGAAAGCCTGTTGCTCCGATAATGCACGCGCGATGAAAGACGGACAAGATCGAGAGCGCGGATGACGCGCTCCCAACGCTCCTGGGGCTTGACCCGCTCGTATATGAGCGGAAACTCCACATTCTCAAAGACAGTCGAATGCTCAAAGAGGTTGTTGGACTGCATGACAAAACCCATGTTGCCACGCCGAAACCCCGCAACCTCCTCCCGCGACAGCGCAAGGACATCGGTCCCCATGATAGTGAGACTGCCACGATCTGGGGCATGAAGCATGCCCAGAATATGCAGCATCGTTGACTTACCGCAGCCAGAGGGCCCCATGATGGCTACAAGCTCTCCTTTTTCGACGTCTATGTCAACGCCGCGCAAAACAGGAGAAAAGCCGGCATACGCCTTATGAAGCCCTTTTGCTACAATGACTGGCATACCCACCTCATTCGAAACGCAGAGCAGAAACCACATCCATCCGGCTTGCCTGCACGGCAGGATAAAGACCGCCGGCAACACCAATGAAGGCAGAGAAAAAGATACTGCCGAGACTGCTTCCAAAAAGCAGAGGATAGGATATGCCTATGCCGAGACTTACGGCGCCAAGCTCCACCAGACTCACCCCGAGTATGATGCCAAGCGCCCCACCGGCAATGGATTTGCACAACGCTTCGGCCAAAAACTGCACAAGAATATCCGCATCCGAGCCGCCCATGGCCTTTTTAAGACCCACTTCCTTTGTGCGGGCGCGGACAGCGGCAAAGGTTCCGTACCAGATGCCGAAGCCGCCAAGCATAAGCGACGCCGCAATACCGAGCCAGAGCAATGTCTCAACCCACATAAACGTGATCTTGAGCCGCTCAAGCTGCTCCTCCTGCGTCCGCATGACAAGATAGGGGGCATCCTGCATCTTGCGAACAGTCGCGGGTATCTCGCGCATAAGCCTGGGCACATCCTCCCAGGTGACAGCGCGGATAAACAGCCGCGTTATCTTGCCGTCCCCCCAGTGCCTGTCCACCATGCTCGTCCAGGGAATGAAACCGCACTCGCGCCAATCCCCCATCATAACACCGCTTACTATTCCAATCACCTCAAAGACGTCTCTCCCAAGAAAAAGGAGTTGCCCCAATGCGTCGCGCTCGTTCCCATACAGGTTCTTCGCGGCGTCGTGCCCTAGAAGACAGACTCGCCTGTGTTGCTCAATATCCTCAATCGACAAGAGACGGCCGGCATTGAGATTGAGGGAATACAAATCGGCAAAATGCTCATCAACCGCCAAAAAAGGAAGGGAAAACGTGCGCTCCTCGGTCACGGCCCGTATGGGAAAAATCTGCCAGTTCTGCATGTTCCTGCTGACCAGCCCAACTCCCGGCAATGCCTCAAGCGCTTTAATTGTGGCCGGAGTAAAATCGCGAATAGGCTGACCAGGATAATGCACGTCGTCCATAAAGATTTGCACAACGTTTACACCACCCATCAACACCATATCCTGGCCAACTTTAAAGCGAATCTCCCGGCCGAGTACGGAAAGCACAATGAACGCGGTTATGCCAAGCGCAATCGAGAGGATAACCCCAAAACCGCGTTGCCTGACAACCTGACGCGTGCTTACTCGAACAAGATCTGAAAGAGTAATCATAATTGTTCCTCAAGAAATCCCGCGGACAGACCTCCCGGTATTCCTGAGTCGTATACAACCTTCTTTTGCTGCCACTGTTTCGAAAACAAAACGGGATCTCCTTCACAGAAAAACATCGGGAATGAACGCACCCTTACCCTTGACAAATAGCAGAAAGCCACAACGTATGCAAGATTCACCGTTTTCTCAAGAAATTCTATCGAATTCCCCTCTTGACATATTATTGATACGTCATGGACTTTTCCGTCGCTTTCTGCTGCCCCCTATGCGTGGCTATACAGGGCTTCCCCTGCTGCGAAAACCTTCGATGCGTAGCCATCCCCCAAGGCTCTTGCCCTTTGCACACAGCACAATCCCATGTGTGTCGCCTCCAATACAGATTTTTCGCACAATTCCTGCTCTGTGGCATACAAAAGTACCGTTTTCCCAAAAAATCATTGAGGAGCAAGGGTCTCCGCGCACAGGTGTACGGTTACATGAGCGCTTTATGCTGGCACCATGCTATGCAATAGTGCTGTTGTGTCATATGGGATAGAGTTCAGCCGCCACACAAAAAAAACTATTCCCCAACCATTGGCCGCTTTAAGCTCTCGTGCCCTGGGATTATTCGTCCATAAGCAGGCCTGACAAATACTCATCAAATGGTGCAAAAATAGAGGCACTCGCAGGCCCACATCGACAGTGCGTCTTTCTAAACTCAGAGATCCTCTTCTCTGCTTAGCGTTCGCCGAAGGCCCGCACAGCCTGCTCTCTCAAATATCGAGCCCAAGACGCAAAGAACCGGGCTATGCTGCATTGCCCAAAACAAAAAAAGGCCGATCACTGCGATCGCCCTTTTTTTGTGCGCTAAACATGCATGGAGGGAACATTCACATAAATCTCAAGCACAATGCCTCTCTGCCCCCACTGTTTGCATGGCTTGAGCAGAATCCTCTCTAACCAGACGACCATACAAAGATACAACATCCCCCGTAGGCGTACACCCAAACGACAAAGCCATATTCTCCGTACACAGCAGGAACAAAGCGGCCTCCACCCATGAGCGAAAAACCAAACGCTTTGGGAGCGGCAGTGTAAGTGGACAAAGCCTTCCATGGGGCAGGACTGAAAAAAATGTGCCCGAGCATTCCGCACAGCGTGTCGCTGCGAGAGCTTTGATCTCAAGAGCCTCACTGTCCATTGCAATACACTTCAGGCCTCTGAAAAAACAAGAGTCCTCGCAGTGCTGTTCCAGTATAGGACAGGCGCTGATTGCAAGAAAAAAAAAGCCACAGTCCTTCAGACTCGCCCTGCTCACAATACCCCCTTGTAATGCGGACAACCATTGTGCGCTCAAGCAGAACCATGATCTCGTGAGCGACACTTCGTCCTGCAGGAATTAAAAATTCTAAGTCACCAGGCTTTTCATTGCGTACGCCTAGCACAATGCCGGAAAGGATCCCTGTGTGGTCTACGATTCACAATGCAGGTGCATAACGCAACGCGGCTCCCTTTTTTACCCCAGGGACACCGACTGCGTCTGTTTACAAGAGTATCAAAAAAAAAATCCTCGTACAGGGATGTCAATACAAAAGCTCTTCCGCTCTCATCTTTATCAACGACGAACCACTTTCTCCGAGGTTGGAAAGGAAGATCTCACCCGTTGCTGAAGTCCTAGCGATGCAAAGCATCGTGCGCGTATGTCAAAAGAAGCAAGGATACCCTTGGCAAACTGTGAACGAAACGCCTGATTCTTTGTGGCATACGAGCGTAAGCGAGAGTATATCAATTCGTACACGCAGAAACCGCAAATAGTGCGAGAGGCCGCATCAATCAAGGCTTTTACCTCGAAATTTTCTCCTTTTTGTCATGAGGCCGCAGTTTTACGGGTACCATCATAAAAGATTTTCCCTCGTAGGCTATCGAGTACCGTAGCTCTTACCCGCGAGAAGCCGCATCAACTCACGCATTTGTGAGCGTTACAGCTCAAAGGCGCTCTGTTTGATCCTAAAGAACGCTTATTTGCTATACCGCAGTCAGAAAAAAACTACGGGCAGAGAGCGGCATTCCCCGTCGGCTCTCCTTTGTTGCGCCTAGGAAACCTGCTCTGCGCCGCATCAAGCGCCTTGTTCTACCTTGCAGCGGCGGAAGCGCACGCGCCCTTGACTGTCCGCCGATCTCGCTTTTTTGCGATGCTCACTCCATTGGAAGCGTATTACGTTAAGAAGATAGCAGAATGAAACGACTCCTAAGGCGCGCCAAGGTCCATTACGCCGCGCGGCGGGCAAATCCGCCGAAAACCTCGCAGCGCGAGAGTTGAGCCGCCCACGATTCATAACGAAGAACTCAAAAAGTTGCCACTTGAAGTTGGAAATACCAGACTTGAGTGCTGCCTTTCGTTCATAAAAATGTCAGTTTGTTTCTATCTGAAGTATGCTTAAAAAAAGCGGAGTACGCAGAAAAGTAGTGACTTTTTTTTACTGTGTCTCCAAAAATCGTAAAAGAGCTAGAACTGATGCGGGTTTCAGGCAGTAAAAAATTTCTTCGAAAAAAATTTGCAGAAACCGCAAATAGTGCGAGAGGCCGCATCAATCAAGGCTTTTACCTCGAAATTTTCTCTTTTTTTTGTCATGAGCCCGAGGCTTTAAGGGTACCATCATAAAACGATTTTCCCTCTCAGGCCATCGCTTCCCATAGCCCTTACCCGCGAGAAGCCGCATCAATTCACGCATTTCGTGTGAGACGCAGCTCAAAGGCGCCCTGTTTTGATCCTCAAGG
>JAFTDR010000213.1 GCA_017454105.1 Desulfovibrionaceae bacterium
AAATATTAATTTTTTCTGTTCTTCGTTATGAGTCGTGGACTGCTCCACTGCGCGCTGCGAGGTTTTCGGCGTCCTCCCGTTTGCGCGGATTTGCCTTCTCCCCGCGCGAGGCGTAACTGATGAACCTTGGCGAATGCCACCTTCGGAGTTATTTCTTTGTGAGATCTGCTTCACGCTTTCCGCTTCCAAGGGAGCCAGCATCGCCGGCGTCCGAAGGACTAGAGCCTTTTGACCTTCGCGAGATCGGCGGGCGGTCAAGGGCGCGTGAGCTACGCAGCGTACCCTTGGACTTCTTCCGCTGCAAGGTAGAAAAAGGCGTTAGATCGGCTTCCCGAAGCTTCGCAGGTTACGCAGAGCAGGTTTTCTGCTGAAGCACTGAAGCGCAACGAAGCTGAGATGCCCAAGAGGGAGCGGAGCCGACGGGGAATGTCGTTGCCTGCCCGTACCTTGGTTACCCACGACACCCAACGAAGACCCCTTTTTTTTCGACGCCCCTTCAGTACACCTGGAATATTGGGCGCAAACCGTTCGCGTACCTTTGAAGAAGCATCCTGTTGTACAAGCTTGCCTCGCAATTCTGGATCGCTCTGTTTCTGGGGGGACAGGAAGCCGCAAGATCCTTGTGCCTCCCACAAAAAAAGGCAATCTCAAAAAAAACTTGCTACTTTTTATTTTTTCGTGTTACGACGTTGTCATTCAAAACGAGTGAGGGGTAGCACAAGCCGCTTGCGATCTGCTTCGTGCGGGACGTTCTTCGTTAGGCATTGCGCACTGTGGCGTCATTTGCCAGGAGGCCCTAGCGAATCAAACCCGCCATCCCCCACGACACCTTGTGCCACTGGGCACTAACTTTTTTACCAAAGGACTCTTCATGCGCACGCTCTTTCTCTCCCTTTTCATGGTGCTTCTGCTGCAATGCCAGGCTTTCGCCCATTTTGGCGTCCTGATTCCTTCGAAGGACGCTGTGCTTGATTCGAAAAATAAGACACTCTCCTTCACAATTGCCTTTTCCCACCCGAGGGAACAGCATGGCATGACGATGGAAAAACCGCAGTCCTTCGTTGTGAAATACAATGATGTCGTAACAGATCTGAGCGACAAACTCAGTCCCACCAAACTTTTCAAACATGACGCCTGGAAAGCAAACTTCTCAGTCGACAAACCTGGTGTCTATGCTTTCGCCGTCACCCCTAAGCCGTATTTTGAAAAAGAAGAAGATTGCTACATCGTACACTACACAAAGGTCTTTGTCCCTGCATTTGGCGAAGAGGATGGCTGGGATACACCCTTTGGCCTTCCGATTGAAATCGTGCCTCTTACCCGGCCCTTCGGCAATCCTGAAGGTTCAGTCTTCCAGGGCAAGGTTTTGGTTGACGGCGCTCCCGCTGCAAACTGCCTTGTCGAAGTCGAATTTAACGATGAGCGCAAGGCGCAGCCTGCCCCTAATCCCTATTTCGTAACCCAGGTCGTCAAGACAGATCCTGATGGTGTCTTCACCTTCGTGGCTCCCTGGAAAGGCTGGTGGGCTTTTGCGGCGCTTTCGAAAGCAAAGAATCAGCTCCCCTTCAACGGCGAGCAGAAAGACGTTGAAATAGGCGGGGTTCTCTGGGTTCCGTTCGGCACTGTCTCGAAATAACCCCACATTCCTGCCCACTCAAGTGAGCTACGCACGGGATCTTCTCACTCACAGATCTATCTTGCTCCATCGTCCCACTGACTGGCCTTTGCGCCTCGTAGCTTGCTTTAGACTTTGACACATGGCTATGCCGCGCCACGCGGCATAGCCGCAATCGGCTCCAAGCATTCTGAATTTTGCACATTTTCTCAGTACAGTAAAAGAACCTTTACAGCACGCGCAGTTCTCAGGGTATTCACTGAGAATCTATTCTACTTAGATTCTCAGCAAAATTATAACCAGAGGGCGCAATTTTCCTAGGTTTCCCATTTTGCTGAGAAATTCGTCAAAAATCAGGAAAGCATATGACGTCGTATGCCCTAAGACCGCAATGGAAAACCGTACCCAGACGTCGCGTACGCAAAAGCAGATACAGAACAATGCACATCGCAGAAGGCGTTCTCTCCCCAATGGTTCTTGGAGCAGGATTCCTGGTCACAGGAATTGGCACCTATATTGGCATCCGGCAGATGCGCAACGAACAAATTATTCCCTGTGGCATCCTTGCCGCTGTTTTCTTCCTCGCTTCCCTGATCCATGTGCCAATAGGCATAAGCTCAGCCCACCTTATTGCGGCGGGACTTATCGGCATTTTTCTCAAAACAGCGGCCTATCCAACTATTTTTACAGCTCTCCTGCTCCAGGGAATTTTCTTTCAGTTCGGAGGCATTACTGTCCTCGGCGTAAATTGCGCAACCATGGCCACAGCTGCCTGCTTGGCTGGCGCAATCTTCCGCCTCATTTCACGATATAATATCTTCTTTGCCGGCTTTATGGCAGGGGCTCTTGGCGTCTTAGCGGCTGCCCTGTTCACAGCCGCAGCCCTCGCTTTCTCCGAGGAAGGCTTTGTCACAGCCGCAAAAGCTCTTTTTCTCGCCCACACCCCAATCATGCTGGCTGAGGGAATTCTCACAGGCGGAACGGTAGCCTTTCTTGCCCGTATGCGCCCAGACCTCCTTACCCGCTAAGTAACGGACAAGCTATGCGATATATTCTCCCCCTTCTCCTCGCCCTGCTCATATCTCAGCCGGCACAAGCCCACAGACTCAATATTTTCGCCCAAGTCGCAAACGACATGGTCGTTGTTACGACAAATTTTGGCAAAGACCGGCCGGCCAGAAATGTTCCTGTTTCAGTGCGCATACAGGATACAGTCGTTCTATCCGGCACAACCGACTCTTCAGGCTCGTTTGCCTTCCCGTGGAAAAATCTCGACACAAGCCAGACTCTCAGCATAACGGCAAATGCCGGTGAAGGACACATCGCAAACTGGACACTTGAGCCGTCAGATTTTCCAAAGGAAGGCGCAAAATCAGATGATCTCCGCAGTATAATACGGGAAGAAATTTCGCAAGCCATTCTGCCTC
Organism: Desulfovibrionaceae bacterium; assembly: GCA_017454105.1. Lineage (GTDB taxonomy): Bacteria > Desulfobacterota > Desulfovibrionia > Desulfovibrionales > Desulfovibrionaceae > Desulfovibrio. The sequence goes on from JAFTDR010000213.1 coordinate 3,043, forward strand.
TCCGCCAGGAACTCGCCGCAAGCACGGCTGGGCCATCGCTCAAAGATATTCTGGGAGGCCTTGGGTGGATTGTTGGCGTAACATGTCTCCTGTATGCGCTGCAAACAAAACGCCGTCAAACACCTCGCCCCGAATAACACGGTTCAAAGCCTGATTGGCCAGCTTGAGTCAAACGGTTGAGCAAAGAGACGCAGCGAACAGCACAAGCAAAGTTCTTCTGAAGAAACTTGCGACTCTTTGTCTGCCAGGAGAGACCGCAAGAAACACTGACGGATTTCCCCGTACAGACCAATAGCGTCTCGGTACTACCGTCTTCTGAGCACGACGGTTCTTCGTATCAATTCAGGAAAAACAGCGGAGATGGCGTTTCCTCCCAGGCAAAAAAGTCGGGGTCTCCACGCCAAAAAAACTGATGAACAAAACAGATCCTAGGGTTCTCGTCCTTGCCTCCATCGTCCTCGCGACAGAAACGGCTCTTCTCTCACACTTTCTCCCGCTCCTACCAATGGCGATCTGCGCATCCGTTCTCTTCTTGCTCAACAAAGACAAGACCTGTCTCTTCCAGCGCCTGCGCGCCGTCATGCTCACAGTATGTTTTCTTTGGCTTTTTACACCCTGGTCCACACCAGGCACGCCAGTCGCCAATATAGCAGTGTTCACAATAACCCAAGAGGGCCTGACACTCTCTCTCCTTATCACATTCAAGGCCGCCATCATCACCGTCATTGTCCAAACACTCTTGGGTTCTCTGGATCCTGCAACATTTGGGCATACCCTGCGAAACCTTAAAGTAAGTGAAAAACTGGTTTTCCTGCTCCTCTTTGCCAGACGCTCGTTTCCTATACTTGCCGCCGAATGGAAAACCTGCCTCGAATCAGCGAGACTCCGCGCCTTCGAGCCTAAGACGTCTCTGCACACATACAAAACCCTTGCCGCTCTGTTAGGCATTCTGCTCATCAAAAGTATGGATCACGCTCAACGTTCCCACGAGGCTCTTCTTTTGCGCGGCTTTCAAGGATCATTTATTGCCCACCGCCCAATCAAGACAAAACCGCAGGACATCCTCCTCTCCGTGCTTTTTCTCCTTCCAGCTCTTGCATCGCTCCTACTCGCCCAAGCGCCTCACTAAGGTATCCTTGGAAATGTCATAATGCTCCAGAGCAAAAAGCCACAAACTTGCACGCAGGTACTTTGCTCAGCCCGAAGCCACTCTGCTTTGAATGCAGGTCCCCTTCTTGGCTTGACAAAACAGTCCAAGTGGATACACTGTCGTGTCAAGGGTGGTGCGCCGACGCAAAGCCCCTTGTACCCGCGATGCCGCATACATAAAACAATACGCTGACATGTGCTTCACATTGTCAGCTTTTTTCTGTCCCACGATCACAGCCGAAAAAGCATCTATCCAAGAGGTACTCTCTGGTTTCACCATCGTTGCTCTCAACCGTCAAAGAGCTTCGAGCGCAGAATGATTTTCTGCACGACAGTAAGGGGATTGGTCGGTACAAAAGCAAAGTCTCTCTGCGACCAAGCGACACACTGTGAGACCGTGCGTGTACGCCGATAAACTTGACACTCAAGAAAGCAAATTGTACCTTTGTCTTACAGCATATCACTTCTTCGCACAAATTGAGACAACAATAAAAAAATTTATGTATTTTTTATAGCATAAAACTTTATTACTGTATATTTTATTCAAAGGAGCGTCCTGCAAAGGTAAATAAAGAGTACGGTACTACTCTATTTTAAGGCAGTCTCTGGGCGACAGGCTAGCACCTTGTATTAAGGAACAGTCAAAAAAATCCATGGGCATACTGCCAAATTTTTTTGACTACTCCTAAAGACAAGTTTTACGTATCACAATGTACGGTTGATTGCAAAAAAGCCGCTGTATGGTCTTGCTCTGCCAAGAAAAGATACGCGCGTTTTTGTTTGCAATCTATTTGAATTGTAATACATAGTATAATTCTATTGAAAGAAAATACCATGATTATAAAAAGCAAAAACCTCTTTATTTTTTTCTTTCTTTTTCTTTTTTTTATTCCCTACTCAGCTCTTGGGGCAGAAGCCAAGAAGAAATTAATGGATCCAAACAATATTTTTGTAACGATACCCAAAAAAGATATAACAAAACATAAATTCTTCTCGGTAACAGATATTTCCACCACAGAAAACGCCTATCCAATACGCCAACGGCCGTTCATCTATGAAAACATTCAATTCATCATGGAAGGTAAGGAGTACAACGAAGGGATAATATTTGATACGCTTAAAAGAAAAAGTTCTGCAGTCTGCAAGCTCAACAAAAAGTACTCAAGCATTTCCTTTTTACTTGGCCATATTAATGGATCCGATCTCTTCTCCGAAAAATATGACGGCGAGACCATCCTCAAAGTCTACTATGACAATGAGCCGTATCCACTTGACGCTCATGTTTTTCGGCCGAATACGCCACCCTATAGTTTGGTCATCCCTCTTAAGAACTGTGATACACTGAAGCTGGAAATCGAAGGCGGCGGTGGCCTCTATGCCATGGTCGACATCATTCTCTCCGAATAGCGTGATTCCCATGCCGGCTGGTGCAGTCGCACATCCGCAAAACCTCAAGTGCACACGATACTCTGGGCGGAAAAAAAGTTTTACTTTTTAAGAGTATGCCTTAGCTCGCGTGTACGTAAGCCAAAGATGTGACAGTAGAAAAAATAGGGCTGCAATCCTGTTTGGTCTTGACGCTAAAAATGTCAATTTTTTCCTGACAGCAGTATATCAGGAGATCTGCTGTCGTCAGAAATGGCGCTCAGGTTTCAGTCCAAGGAGCAAGGCATTTGTAGCGAAACCAATCGGCTACGCTACAAATGCTCCTTTAGGACGAACAATCGGCATACACTGGGCTTAGCGTACGCTCTTCTCGCGAATTCTGTATCCCCACAAAAAAATGTTTGCCCCGTGCTTCAAGTCATGAGCCCAAGTCAAATGGGTGGGAAAGACAAGCCGTACACACTAAGGAACAATGACTGTGCCGGACTGCTTTTCGCCAGTAACAAAGTGCAAAAGACTGTTGCTTGCGCGACCATCAAGAATCAATGCCTGGTGGGCTCCTAGACGAAGCGCGTTCAGGCAGGCCTCAACCTTCGGAATCATCCCACCGCTAATTACGCCGTTTTGTGTGAGTTCTGCGATGGCAGCACGGTCAAGACGCGGGATACAGTGTTTCTCGGCATCAAGAACTCCAGGCACATCGCTCAGCAAGACAAAGGTTTCAGCCTGCAAAGCGCCGGCTATTGCGCCTGCGGCTGTGTCGGCATTCACATTGAGAGCATGAAACTGCTCATCCTGCGCTATCGGCGCGACAACAGGAACAAAATCCGATCCAAGAAGACAGTGCAGGATATCTGGGTTGACATGCGTCACATCACCAACATAGCCCAGTTCCGACGCACGAATTTTTGCAGTGAGAAGATTGCCGTCTCTGCCGGAAATGCCCACCGCTCGGACGTTCTTGCTCGCAAGCCGCGCCACGACATCTTTATTGACTGTGCCAGCCAGAGCCATTTCAACCACTTCCATGGTTTCCGCATCGGTGACGCGAAGGCCATTGACAAAACGGCTTTCTATGGCAAGGCGAGAAAGCAGCCGTGAAATCTGCGGTCCCCCGCCGTGAACTATAACAAAACGGCTCTTTTTTTTGACAAGAGCTGCAACATCGCACGCAAAAGCCTCTGCCAGATCCAGATGATCCATGGCATGGCCACCGTATTTAATCACTGAGACACTGTTCATCTCATTCTCCTTTGTCGTTCCACCAATCGTATATATACTTCAGCCAGAAACAAACTTGCACATTTGCGATCGGGAGTCTGCACTCCAGTCAGGTATTTTCAACTCCAAGTGGCAGTTTTTTTCTGACTGCAGTATAACAACGCAGTTTTGCTGTTGGCTTTCTGCGCGCACACCGTGGAGCGCACGGCCGTACTACGATTCTACAGGTTGATTGCAAGATATAGGAGGCGTTTATGTCTGAGAAGCCGGATACTCTCACATGCGCGGGGTAGGGCCCATTGCAATCAACTTCACGAATTGTACTATTCAGTATAGCAATTGCAATACGCTCCTGGCTCTCCTCCGCTTGAACACTCCCCATGCAGAGCAGCTTTTCGAACGAGAGGAGAGCGATCTGGTATCCTGCGTTTAGGCATGCGCAGTTTTTTAGCTTGCACAGAAAAACGTTCGAAAACATGGATTTTCGAGCAGGAGTACAGCAATGACTTCATTGCGGCCAATACAAGTTCTTCTGCTTCTTCTGCTTCTCACCCCTTTTTCCTGTGCCCCGCCCTCAGCCAAAGAAGCCTGTACAGCCCTTGGCATGCGCTATGGCTTTATCCAAAAAGAACGGAAAGCAGGAGACTATACTCTTTTCACACTCGAAAAAGAGGGAAAAGGAAAAAGACTCCATGTCTACATAGAAGGAGACGGCCATGCCTATCTGAGTACTGGCATACCGTCTCACGATCCAACACCTCTGGCCCCCCAGGGCCTCTGGCTCGCCCTGCACGATCCGACCAACTACCACGTCTGCTATCTAGCCCGCCCAGGCCAATTCGTAAACCAGGCGTGCGATGCCGCAGCATGGACGTATGGAAGAATGAGCAAAGCTATCATTGCAAGCTACAATACTGTAATAAACAGCCTTATGCGGGAAAAAGGTGCAACAGAACTCGTTCTTGTCGGCTTCTCTGGAGGAGGCGGCATCTGCGCGCTCCTTGCAGCCATGCGCAGCGATGTGATCTTCCTTGGCACCTGTGCCGGAAATCTCAGCATCGAAACGTGGGCGAGCATGCAGAATCTTGATCCTCTTTGGGATTCTCTCGATCCCATCTCCTTTGCCGCAGCGCTCAGCAATCTCCCGCAGCGTCATTATATCGCAGGCAAAGACACCGTCATTCCGGCGCAGTGTATCAAAGAATTCTGCCAAAAAACAGGTCACCCAGAATCTTGTATCACAATTCAAGGCTTCCAGCACACAGGCCCATGGCACAAAGTCTGGAAGTACTCCTACACGAACACTCCCCCTGTCTCTCATTCTCCAGGTCAAACTCAGAGTCCTCGTCTGCAAAAGGCACACAGGAGCAATTTGCGAGGTACGTAGAGAATTGCGGAATTCCCCAGGCTAAAAGAATTCCGTCTGTGCATTGTATGGTTGAGTGCCCGGCATGAATACGAACATGGGACTTGTGAAAATATTAGTTGAACGGAGTGCTAAGGGGGAGTTCTCCTAGCACTCTCAAATCGCATCTGCTAAAGGAGATAACCTGCAAGGTGTCTTGAGTTTAAGCAGAAGCGCGTTAGGAGACTTGTCAAATTACTGTCAAAAA
>JAFTDR010000214.1 GCA_017454105.1 Desulfovibrionaceae bacterium
ACACTCCTTATGTTGTCACACATGGGGCTTCAGGCCCAACCTTACGATCTGACCTGCAAAAGGCTAGTTTTTAATTGAACGGCTCATCCAATTAAGTGGCTGTTCCATCCACATGAGGTATAGCCCTCGTGTCGCACCTTTCCTAATACTCTGAAGATCGATAGTTCTTTTGAAACAACTGTCGATCGATTGTATGTACCCGCTCACGGGTGTATAGTGGAATGCGTCTTGCACATCCTACACTCAAGACTATCTCTCCCGCAGTAGTCTCGCTTCGACGGTCTTTTTAAGACCAACGAGTACGACCCGCCGGTCGTTAGAGTTCTGCCGGCCCTGACCGCAGTATACTTGTGGCTCAAGAACGTACACGTTGGGTCTTCATCGTAGGGGTATGCCTTGAAATTCTGCGGGCCATGCCCAGGTTCGTTTTCGCAAATGCTTTTACGTTCTCTGAGAAGGTGGGCTCTAACTTTTTACCTTTCTTCACCAGAGCAGAGGTCTGCGAGCGAATGATTTTCCCTGGACAACCTGGAGTATTGCGCAAAAACAGAGATCGGATCTGTGAAACCGCCCACACCAGATACAAGGCCTAGGGGGCTCCCTCGCTCGGGAGACATATGTCAACACTTCGCCAAGTGAAAAAAGGAGCATAGGGAATTATAAAAAGGTATCTTGACACTTTTGTCGAAACTGGAAGAGTGTTTCGACAGCAGAAATAAAAACACATCTGTGACAGCTCTAAATCATTGTATACTCAGCCTCATAAAGATTTTCCCCTGGGGGGACGATGTTGGAATGTCACTTCTAAGCGTTCTGCTGAAAATCAATGTGCGGTCGAGTATAAACTAAAAAACATATCCTGACATTTTTTAAGAGTCCGAAATGCTTTTTAACAACGAGAGCAAGCGCCATTTTTAATAAACATCGCCAGCAAGGCTTGCGCGAAGTTTGGGCAGATGCGCAACGTCGAACTCGCGAGGGAAATGCTCAAACGTATGATTGTACAATTCCTAACGGTCTCGCAAAAGTGAAACTTTTTTGGGCCGTGTCTATGAAAACCAAAACAGAGACAATCTATACCCGTCTGCAGAAGGATGCTCTGTCACGCTGCACGGGTCAGGAGCAGGGGCAATCGCATGAGCCAGAACATCAATTTACTTAATGAAGTCAACAGTCTGGGACCTCTCTTGCCAGACGACCAACCAGATTCCGTCCAAAACCAAGTTAAGCCACAGGTCTCGCTGCCTGAAGAATTGCGCAATGCGAAACCTGAAGAACGTTCTGCCAAGCAGGTTTTTGCAGATCCCGGCGAGGGCATCAACAACTTGAGTAATAGCCTTAAGCCCAAATCCCAGCCTGTTGCCCAAGAGGTGCCTGCGAAGGTTCCAGCCGCGCAATCGGGGATTCCCAATACCCAACCGTCGGCAGACCGAGTGAACACAGCCCTTGTCAACCAGCTTTTAGACGACAATATGCACGGTGCGTACGCGGAAGCCGTAAACAAGGCTTTGGTTGAGGTCAAGGCGAATCATCCCCAGTTTACCGCCATAAGCCTTGGCGAAGGCGCAAAGGCCAGCGTGGTCAACGCTGTTCTGAACGCGCAGGAGGCCGTCAGCCCAGAGAAATTGCAAGTCATGCTGAAGGAGGCCCTCCTTACGGACGCTAAAACACAGGTGCTTTCTTCGAAACTCGCTCATTCCTGGAGAGATATGGGGCTCGGGGAAAAAAGCTCCTCATTTTTTACTGACATGGCCAAGGATATTTTAGCCAGAGCAGCTGACAGTGCCGGGGACGCCCACGCGCTCTTCATGAAAGCCGGCAATGAAGCGGATGTCAACGCCGCAATCACCAAGATGCAGAAACATTTTGAGTATGTTATTGGGGAGGCAATCGAGAAAAACGCCAGAAGCGGCGGGGAGACACAGCCGAAGGCGGACGTCAACGAAACCTTGGTTTCCGCGCTTGTGGACAACAAGATGTCAGACATCCCAGACTTTACCCAAACCCTGAATACGGTCATCAATGAGGCCAAAAAGAGTTTTCCGCAGTATACGGCCAAGGAACTGGGCCAGGCAGGCAGAGAAAACTTGCTGAACTCGGTTCTGAACGCGCAGGAGGCCGTCACCCCAGAGAAATTGCAGGTCATGCTCAAGGTGGCCGTCCTTACAGACGCTAAAACAGAGGTGCTTTCTTCGAAACTCGCTCATTCCTGGGGTGAGATGGGATTTGAGGAAAAAAGCGCGTCCTTCTTTACTGACATGGCCAAGGATATTTTAGCCAGAGCAGCTGACAGTGCTGGGGACGCCCACGCGCTCTTCACGAAAGCCAGCAATGAAGCAGAGGTCAACGCCGCAATCACCAAGATGCAGGCACATATTGAGTATGTTATTGGGGAGGCCATCGATAAAAAGGCGTAACAAGGCGCAGCTTACCTGCAGACAAGATTTCTCCGCACTGGCCGATATACACGGCCGCATAAAGATTTTCTCCCCTTCAGGTGAAGGCCAGTCTTTGCGCCGCGTTGTTTTCTTAACCTGCGGGGGAGAAATCAGCTCTGTATGATCGAGCGGCGTGATAGGCTGCGAAGACCACGGGAGCTTGCACAACGCGCATCCCTCACGTATCCGCGTAGTTGGCTGTTTTGCCGACGACGCAGCTGTGGCGTACACGACTACGATTGCGTGTACTTTTTTCTACGCAAGCGTACTCCTACTGTGCAGGCAAAATGTTATACTTGACCGCATAATGATTTTCCCTGTCCGCCAAAGGAAAAGTACCTCAATTTGCGGGAAGAATCATTGTGACGCCGAGTATATGCGGCCGATACAGCTTTCGAGCGGAGATCCCGATCATTTGTTTCCAATAAGGAGAAAGAAATGAATGCCGAAATGTTGTTGAAGGAATTGGGCGACAAGCTCGGCTTTGAGCTGAAACTTTCTGAACACGGCACCTGTGCAGTACTCTTCGATAGGGATGAAGTGGCCTTTGAGAAAAGCGGGTATCACCTCTTCCTTATTGCCGATCTGGCTTATGCCAGTGATGTGCGGGAACACGTCCTCTGCCGTTTTCTCGAGGCGAACCATTTGGGACAGGAAGTCGGTTTGGGCGCGATAGGATTAGACAAAACACGCAATATGTTTGTTTTGCACAAAATTCTTACAGGGGACATGCCCTACGATGTTTTTGAGGATGAGCTGAGCATGTTCGTTAAGGCTGTACGCTATTGGAAAGAATGGCTGCGGCAACCAGACGCTGAGCCAAGAAACACTCTCCAAGATATATCGTCTATGCGGGTTTAGCTCCTGTCTTTCCGTTCTGAGCAAAAATACCTCCGCGCCCTTTTTCTGGAAGAGGCCGCATCTCTCGAGAGTTTGAGCCAAAATCTTTCCGCGTGTGCGGATGCAATATTCTGTAAGCGCCCCCCCTGCCCTACTGCATTAGACCTCTATTCAACGGATAGGAGGTCTTTTTTTATGCCCCGTACCATTCCCCTGGGAGAGGTCCTTATATCGCAGTCTGACACTTCCAAAAGAAAGATCGCTGCGTACAGTCTTGATCATAGGTTTCGAATTGTTGGGGCAAAGACACTGGAGGCGGCGCTACCTCCCCATTCTCAAGGTCGAACTCCACGCTGAATATTTGATGCAATATACTCGGCGTCACTATGACTCTTCCCTGCCGACCAATTGAGGTCGCTTTCCTTCTGGAAGAACCAGAGCTTTCCCTCTATTGCCGGCCCTGTTTGTCCAGATCATTACGTGGGAAGCAGGGCCGGTAGGTGCTAATTTCAACGCACTTCTTTGCGCTCCTTGACGATCTAGGGATACAGCCTGAAGAGATGTGTACACTGGAACCTGGAAAAAGCGAGACAGTCATGCGCGCCCTTATCGGATAAGGCCACAAAGCTGATGGAAAAAGAATTGAGCGCCGCCAAGGCCCACGTTGCTGGATCAGGCAAGGCAGAATAGAACGACTGCCGTTGTTATACTCAAGCCAGAAAAAAAGTGACTCCGTCAGGTGTATGAGGTTCCAGAGCAAGAGACTTTGTTGCCAAACTGGAACTGCCCTTTTGCGGACATACGGTTAGAAAAAACGCCGCAGCCTATTGCTCTGTTGCCGCAAGAAATCGCTATCTTGGGGAACGCCCGCGATGAACCAGAATTTTCTTTTGCGTTTCGCCGTCAACGATCTGGAAAGCTGGCTTCTCGCGGATCACTCAGCCTCACCTCGGGCCCCTTGTGGATTACGAGTTGCGCCTTGGGATTCTCTAACTCTTGTACCCTGCGGCCCTTGTTCGGGACTTTTACTCTATAGATACTGCCCGTGCCGCGCACACAAAGAGCCACAAACTCTTTACTCCTTTATTCTTGAGAGAGTGAAAGACTATTCTACTATCCTCCGGCTGTGACACTTATGATTCTCTTTGATTTTTTACTAACTCCTATGCACATACCCGATCTATTAATCGCTTGTTTTAATGAAGTTAAGAGATCCTTATACTCATTTCGTGAAAGACCATCGCTTGTAACTGAAAATTTTACATTCTTTTTGGGAAGTTGTCGCTGGTATTCATCTTCATAATCGTCCATTTCTGTAAAAAATACCAATGCCTCATTTTTGCCTAATTGTTTTACCTTTGTAATGGTTCCGCAGTATGTATCTTCATATTCTTCTGCAAAAACTATCGATGAGAAGAAAAATAAAGCAATACAGAGAAAAGAAGTTATTTTCATAATTAACGTCCTATCCTTTTTCTCGTCATACATTTGTTATAACTTTCAAATCTTCCGACCAAAAAAAATTAAAATTTCTCCTTTTTTATTGATTCTCAAAAAATCAATAGAACCTAAACTCTTCAAAACTGTATGACTAAAATTCAATGAGTCACCCTTACATTGAAGTCGCCCACTTCCTGATCAAGCTCAGCCTCTGTGAAGCCAAGCGCGTTGAAGATGGTCTTCTGCTTAGCAGTCAACGCGTAGCGACGGCGGTATGGTCCTTGAGCTGACCGCGTACACTCAATCATCTCTAGCTGATCAATAATGC
>JAFTDR010000215.1 GCA_017454105.1 Desulfovibrionaceae bacterium
ACCAGAGCACTGTTCCAAATATGTGGTCAAGGGCCGATTGTGCGGCCCTTGACCTATACTTGCAAAAGGAAAACGGCGGGACCTCGCCCATTGTCACTTAGCGAGTATAGGCCACAAATGAAAGCTTGCCTAAAAAAATACGCTGCCTTCTGCTTTAAGCAAGTCAACCTCATACAAGATGTGCGCTCAAGTATTTCTCTCTCCTACACCCAGTACGCTTCAGCGCAACCGAGATCTGCAAGCACAAAGGTTGGCGTGTACGATAAGCCTTGCAGGTCCTCCCGTTTTGCCTCGCCGCTCAGCACAAGGGCAAAATCAATGCCTGCGTTCCGGGCAAGCTGCATATCCGTTGAGAGCCTATCTCCCACCATAATCATCGACTCTCGCGTATAGCGGGAGAAGAGAGGCGAGAGAATAAGAGGATCGGGTTTGCCGAAAATTCGGTCCGGTCTGCGCCCTGTCGCTGTCTCATAGAGGGAAAGCATGCTGCCGACATCGGGAAGCGGGCCTTCGGGAGAGGGACAGACAAGATCTGGGTGTGTTGCGAAAAAGGGCAGGCCCTTTTGCAGAAGAAGGGCTGAGCGGGCAAGTTTCTCGTAGGTGAGTTCCGTATCATAGGCCAAGACAACCGCCTCTGCCCCTGACTCCGCAAGAACAAGCTCAGGCATGGCCGTTGTCAGTTCACAAGTAAAGTCACGGTTTGCCACAAGATAAAGAGTGCGCAGCTGGGATTTTCGCAAATACTCAACAAGAGGAAGAATAGGCGAAAGCATGCGGGAACGATCCGTATAAATCCCCATTCCCCGCAATTTCTGTATATAGCCATTGAGCGAGCGGGACGTATTGTTCGTCAAAAAATAAAAATCGCACTCTGACCAATGCCGCACGATAAAGGACACAGCGCCGGCAATTGGAGTATTCCCAAGGTACACTGTTCCATCCATATCAAGCACAATACAGCGTTTTTCAGACCACTTCATACAAACTCCTTAACGCAGACATACAGCTGAACGATTGCAGCCTGTGCCTGCTTTCTGCTACTGCCTGCAGTTGTGTACAATTTTGTGGACTCTGCAGGATAGCTTTTTTTTCAAACAAATTCTGCCCTACATTCTTCCTTTTTTACGGGAGCGTACGCGTCTTCCCTATTGAAATTACTGCTTTATTTTTCTACAACAGAATTTCGGACAATTCTCTCAATTCTCTCGGCACAAAAGAAAATAGTTTCTCTAGCACCACCCTAAGTTCCGTGTGTATCTTTTGCGCAGAGTTCCCATCTTTGTATACACGGAGAAGTCGAATTCTCCACTCCCTTGCCGTACTGAGAGACCACTCGTACGTAGAGCACGAAGTGAGCCCTGCGCGTACCGACCAGTCGTACTCACCAAGCATATAGCACAAGGCTGCCTCGCAGCTTGCAGACCTACCGATGGACGAAAAACCTGGCAGTCAAAAGTACGCATTTTAAAAGTACGAATAAGGATACGCGGCCTTGGAAATACTGCAAGACACACCGACTCTCTCCTTTTGTCTCCTGGCCAAAATGTATGGACAGCAAGAGGCCAAGAAAATCACTCTGGATAACGGCTCACCTTTTCACACAAGCGCATACAGTGCTTTTGGATCAGGGCTCGTGTGTCTACAAAACGCAGACCTTTCGTGACGTATGAGAGTCGCAGCACACTCTTTGTACTTAGAGACTTAGAGGGCCCTTGCGTAATGGTTATACTCCAGCCAGAAATGAAATGACATATTTGCGAACGAGAGTCGGCCCTGAGTCTGGTATTTTCAAAGCAAAGTGACAACTTTTTTTCTGACCGCAGTATAGGTCAGGCCTTAGGCTTCCGCCCAAAACCCCCGAATGGGGGAAAAACTGACAAAAGAGTTCAAAATAAACCTATGATCAATACCCTGGAAACAACAGTTCTGATCATCGGCGGCGGAGCGACCGGCATGGGAACGCTCCGCGATCTGAGTATGCGAGGCATCCCGGCAGTTCTTGTCGAACAGGGCGGGATAGCGCATGGCACAAGTTCCCGCTTCCACGGCCTTCTGCACAGCGGTGGCCGCTACGCAGTCAATGACAGCGCATCGGCCAGGGAATGCATAGAGGAGAACACCATTGTGCGCCGCATAGGCCGGCAATGCGTTGAGGAAACCGAAGGCTATTTCACCCTGCTTCCCGAAGACGATCCCGACTATGTCCCCCTGTGGCTGACAAGCTGTCGCAATGCCGGAATCGACGCCCAGGAGGTCTCTGTTTTGGATGCGCGCAAGCGCGAGCCGGAACTCTCTTCTGAAATACAGAGAGTCTTTCGGGTCCCAGACTCCTGCATCGACGGCTTCCGCCTTGTCCTGCACAATGCCATGAGCGCTAAAAAATACGGCGGCAAGGTCCTGCTCTACCACGCTGTCACATCCATTCAGGAGACAAATGGCGAGATAGAGTCCGCAATGGCTTACAACACGCAGACAGGCGAGGAACTCAAAATATACTGCGACGCAATAGTCAATGCCGCAGGCTCCTGGTCTGGACAAGTTGCGGCCATGGCGGGACTGGATGTTCCGGTGTCACCGGACAAGGGAACACTCATTGTCTTTAACCACCGCTTCTCCTCCCGCGTGATCAACCGTCTCCATCCTGGATCCGACGGCGATATCTTTGTACCCCACGGCTCAATAACCATTCTCGGCACAACTTCGGTTGCAACCGATCGCCCAGATGACACGCGTCCAACACAAGACGAGATCCGTGCGCTTCTTACTATCGGCGAACGGTCCTTTCCCAATATCCGCGACTACCGCATTCTCAGAGCCTTTGCCGGAACCCGCCCGCTGTACACACAGGGTTCAGCCCTTGGCCGAAGCGCGAGCCGAAACTTCCAGGTCTTAGATCACAGCCAAGACGGTCTGCGCGGCTTTTTCTCTATCTTCGGCGGAAAACTCACAACCTATCGCCTTATGGCAGAACGCGTAAGCGATGCTGTGGCAGACTACCTTGGGGTGCGGGCAGAGTGCAGAACCCATCGTGAACCGATGATTTCCGAGCGCCCCAAAGATACGCTCGAAAAAGCCAAACAGTATTTCCCAATCCCAGATATTTCGCTCATGGTCAACAGGGCGGGCGAAGACATCGATGGAATCCTCGCGCTTGCCAAAGAGCGCGCGGGCTCAAATCCCCTTTTGTGCGAATGTGAAATGGTCAGTCTTGCTGAAGTCGAATACGTTGCAAAAGACCCAGACACCCATTCCTTAAGCGATATCCGTCTAAGAACCCGTATCGGCATGGGTACCTGCCAGGGCACCTTCTGCGCCCTGCGTGCCCAAAACGCCCTCTACGAAAACGATATCCACCAGGAAAAAGACCCTTGGTGCGCCATACGCTCCTTTCTTGAGGAGCGCTTCCGGGGTCTGTCGCAGACAATCTGGGGCATCCAGGCACAGGAAATGCAACTCAACCACGCCATTTACGCCGGTGTGCTCAACCTAAACGGAACAGTCTATGCAAGTAGCAAGTGATGTCCTTGTTATCGGTTGCGGAATAGCTGGTCTTATGGCTGCCCTCTCATGTGCGGAAAGCGGTTGCACCGTGACTGTTGTGGCCAACGGGGCCGGCACCATAGCCATAAGTAATGACTGCATCGATCTTCTTGGGGCAGAAAACGATGCCGCGCTCACGGACCCCTGGGGAGCTATGGAGAAACTCCCAGAAAGCCATCCCTACCAGAAAATAGGTATTGACAACGTACAAAAGGCGCTTGACGCGTTCTGCGGAATCCTCGCAAAACACGAAGCGGATTATACTATAGGGCACGACACGCAGGGCAAGCCTGTCAATACCTTTCTGCCCACAATTTTGGGAACCCTTAAGCCGAGCTACATCATACCGAAGACCCATGACTCAACGAAACTCTTTTCTGTTGAACACGTCCTTGTCTGCGGCATTGAGGGTATGCGCGATCTAAGCCCCAAACTCTGCGCCGATATGTTAAAACGCCACACATGGCTTGAAAAAACAAAATTCTCAACAACAATCCTCCCCTCTCCTCTTGCCCACAGTCACCGCGGGGTCAATGCCCTGGACATCGCGCGGACTCTGAACACAGAAGAGGGGCTCGCCTGGCTTGAGACAAGCTTAGGCCGGCTTGCGCCAACAGTGGATCTCATCTTGATCCCCCCTATTCTTGGCACAAGCGGAACGCCCAAAATCCACAGGCGCATCGAAGACACACTCGCAACGCCTGTCGAAGAACTGCTCTCTATCCCCCCAGGAGTCGGCGGCATACGCCTGCGCGAAGTCCTCATGCAGGAGGCGACCGCCCTTGGCGTGCGCTTTATGGAAAACATCAAGATCACAGGCAATGTCTGCACAGACACTGTCTGCCACGCAATTGTCGCCCACGATAAAGACGATCTGAGTCTCACAGCTCGGGCCTTTATTCTCGCAAGCGGCGGTATTCTCGGCGGGGGGCTTGCGACAAGCCCTGACGCGGTCGAAGAAGTGGTTTTCGGCTGTCCCATTGCCGGAGGGGATGAAAAATGCCGGACAGGCACAAAAGCCTTAGGCTCGCATCCCATATCGCGACTTGGGGTGAGTGTTGACTCAAAGCTCCACCCCTTAAACCTCGACGGAAGTCCCTACAGGACAAATGTCTTTGTTGCCGGCCGCACCCTCGGAGGCTATGACTTTGTCCACGAAAAAAGCGGGCACGGTGTAGCCATAGCAACGGGCTGGCTCGCTGGAAAGAATGCGGCTCATATGCTCGGCATGGAGAAAAATCAGTGAGAATCCGTCTCAATCCCGACAAATGCCTCGCCTGCTCAACCTGCGTTGTCCACTGCCCGGTCGCTGCCGCAACGCCTAAGTTTCTCGGCCCCCGAATGATCGGCCCGGGCTTTGAGCGTTTCCGCCTGCTCGGCATAGTCGAAGACGCATCCTTAACCTATTGCGCAAACTGCAAAAACTGTGAAATCAGCTGTCCGCAAAACGTTCCTGTCGCGACAATCAACATGCTTGCGCGCCTTGAACAGTGCAAAAAAAATCCCCCAAGCCTGCGCGACTGGATCGTCGCCCACGGCGAGGTCCTTGCGCGCGCCCTGCGCTTTGTGCCGGCAGGACTCAAAAATTTCGGCATACGCCTGCCCATAACGCGCACCCTCTTGGACGCTCTTGGTATCGCGCGCGATTGCCCTATGCCGAAATTTGCACAAAGCCCCTTCCGCACAAAAATTCAGGAACTTTCTCAAGACAATTGCACAAAACCTCTTGTCTTTTTCCCAGGCTGCTATATCAATTATTATGATCCGCGCCCAGGCTTTGATCTTGTCTCACTCCTAAACAGAGCAGGCTACCGCGTTCTTGTGCCAGAAGAATTCGTCTGCTGCGGCATTCCCTTAATTAGCGGAGGCTTTGAAGCGGATGCCAGGAAAAACGCGACCATCAATGCAGAAAAACTCGCATCCTGCATGGAGGAGAACATTCCGATCATAAGTGCCTGCCCAAGCTGCCGCTTAATGCTCACCCGTGAAGTCGGCGAATTCTTCCCAGATATCCTCCAAAAGACAGGGAAACCAAGGATTATCGATGCGCAGGACTTTATTCTGCGCCTTGTAGCCACAGGGGAACTTACTGTGCCAAAGACGGACAAAGAGCCTCTTTCTGTCTGCTACCACGCTCCCTGCCACGCACGGGCCCTTGGCGAAGGCCTCCCTGGCCTAGAACTTCTCTCGCGGATTCCGGCCTTCTCCGTGACAAATCTCAATGCGGGCTGCTGCGGCATCTCAGGGAGCTATGGCTTTAAAAAAGAGAAATACGCCATAGGCCAGCGGATTGGAGAAAAACTGTTTGCTGCCGCGCGCTCCTCAGGGGCAAAAATCGTTGCAAGCGACTGCGGCACATGCCGCCTGCAGATCGCCTGCGCAACAAAGATGCCGACTCTTCACCCAATAACCCTTGCCCGCGCGGCTTTCGACGGGGCATACTAAAGGATACACCCATGCCACTCTATGACTTTCACTGCACAGCCTGCGATGCGGACTTTGAAGAAATTGTCAAGGAAAACGCAGACAATCCCCTCTGCCCAAGCTGCGGATCCCGCGCGACAGAACGCAAAATCGCCATGCCGGCTCCTCTAAAAACCGGAGCTTTTCCCTTCAAAGTCGGCCCCGTGCGCCCAATGAGCATGGGCGGCGGGCCCTCTTGCGCCTCCTGTAGCAAGAAATAAGACCTCGTCCCTGAAATCCGCACGGTTCAGGGACATTTTTATCGCGCAGCCCTGCGCACGCACATGGACAAAAGCCCGCAGAAGAGACCACTTGCTTTTACAATACGCATTTTTTACACTCAATCGTTCGTAAACTGATCAAGACCCTCGGAGTACCAATGCTGCGCAGCATGACCGGTTTTGGCCGTTCACTCATGGAAACCCATGACATAACCCAACAATGGGAAATCAAAAGCGTCAACGGACGCCATCTCGACATAAAATGGCGCCTTCCGAACTTTCTCCACGGCCTGGAACCGCGCCTGGAAAAAATAGTCCGCAACAACGCCCAGCGCGGCCGCGTCGAAATCACACTCTATCTGCAATTTGCAGACAACGCGGGACCAGATGTTCTCTTTAATGAGAGCCAGGCCGCCCGCATGCTCGATACCCTTGCGGCTTTTGCCAAAAAGCGCAACGACACCTTTACACCCGACTATTCCTTCCTCCTCTCTCTTCCGGCCCTCTGGAAGGACTCAAGCGAGGATCTGGCCCAGATTCTCTTCACAGATCTTCAAGAAGGCTTACTGCTCGCCCTCGACGACTGGAATGAAAGCAGGACAACAGAGGGAAAGTCGCTGGCAAACGACATAAGTTCCCGCATCCTGCTTATGGGGCAGTATGTCGGCGTCATCCGCGAGCGCGCCCCCTCAGTCAAACTTGAGCGCGTAGACCTCTTACGCGAACGCTTACACGAGGGACTCGCCCTTGTTGGGGCAGAACTCGACGAAGACCGTTTTCTCCAGGAAATAGTCATTCTGTCGGACAGGCTCGATGTCACAGAGGAACTCACGCGGCTAGCCACGCATTTCGATCGCCTCCACGAACTACTCCGCTTAGGGGAAGATGCGGGCAGAAAACTCGACTTCACCCTTCAGGAATGCTTTCGAGAAATCAATACCTGCGGCAATAAGATCACAGATGTGCAGATTTCGCATCTTGTGGTTGATGTCAAAAACGAACTCGAAAAATGCCGCGAGCAAGTGCAAAATCTGGAATAGCAATGGCACACGAGGCGCTACTCAACATCGGCTTCGGCAACTACGTTGTCTGCGGACGGATTGCGGCCATTGTTGTCCCAGGATCTGCCCCGACCCGCCGCTTACGAGAAGACGCCCGCGAGGCGGGCCGGCTTATCGATGCGACACAGGGCAGAAAAACACGGGCGATCATTATCCTCGACTCAAACCACATTGTCCTTTCGGCCATACAGACAGAAACGCTCAAACAACGCCTCATACAGGAGGAAAACAGCTGATGCCCCGCACAGGTATTGCCCTGGTTGTCAGCGCTCCGTCGGGCGCAGGCAAGACGACCTTGACCTCACGCCTCTGTACAGAGTACCCGACTCTCTCCTACTCGATATCCTGCACAACCCGCAAAGCGCGCGAGGGTGAAGTCGACGGCATCGCCTATCACTTCATGGATACGGCCACCTTCATGAAAAAGCGAGACGAAGGCTATTTTGCCGAATGGGCGATTGTCCACAACAATTTCTACGGAACGCCCCTCGCACCTGTCCAAAAAGCGCTGGCCCAAGGCAAAGACATTCTCTTTGACATCGATGTCCAGGGGGCCAAGCAATTGAAAAAAACGCTGCCCGAAGCCCTCTTTGTCTTTATCCTCCCCCCCTCCATGGCTGAACTTGAAAAAAGATTGCGCAAACGAGGGCAGGATTCGGAAGAAACCATTGCGACACGTCTCAACAATGCGTATTCTGAGCTTATGGAGGCCCACTGGTACGACGCACTCATCGTCAATGACCGTGTGGAGGAGGCCTATACCAAGCTCGTCTGTGTCTTTAATGCCGCACGCTGTGCAACTCAAAGAAACAGAGAGAGCATAGACGTCCTTCTCGCCGAAAGGAAACGTGATGGCTGAATTAATCCTAGCCCTTGATCTGCCAAACAAAGAACAGGCCCTCTCGCTTATCGACAGCCTCGGCGGAAAACTCTCCTGGTGCAAGGTCGGCATGGAGCTTTTCACAGGCTCTGGGCCGGATCTCATAGCCGAACTAAAAAAAAGACAGCTCTCGGTCTTCCTTGATCTCAAATTCCACGACATCCCGCACACAGTCGGGCGCGCCGTAGCCCAGGCAGCGCGCATTGGCGCGGATCTTGTGACTGTCCACTGCCAGGGCGGCGCGCGCATGCTACAAGAAGCCTGCGCGGTCAAAGAGAGACCGCGTATCTTTGGAGTCACGGTTCTAACCAGCATGGCCCAGGGCGAAATACCGGGTGTTTCGGCAAATCCCAATGACTTTGCCCTGGATTTGGCTACCCTCGCAGCCACTGCTGGCCTTGACGGCATTGTCTGCTCAGTTCAAGAAGTTGCTGCGATCAAAAAAAGACACCCCAATCTCCGCGTCCTCTGTCCAGGGATACGCCCGACTTGGGCGGAAAAAAAAGGGACGGCAGACGATCAAAGGCGCACAGCGACACCTCAAAAGGCTGTGGCCCTTGGCGCCGATTTTCTTGTTGTCGGTCGCCCAGTGCTTTGCGCCGATAATCCCAGAGAAGCCCTCGAAAAAATTCTTGACGAAATGGCCTCATCCTAAGTTTTGTGGAGATCCCAGCCTATGCAAAACAATGAACAGCACGTGGATATATCAACAGCAGCCAAGGGCCCAAGCATTCACGGCGTTTTCTCGTCGCAAGAAATACGCAAAGTCGGAACCGGCACAACCACACGCAAGAGCGTCCACAAAACCTTCTGGTTTGTCGAACAGAAAGGCAATGACATAGTCTGCCAGCCGCTCAACACCAACTATGTGCCCAGCGGTCCCAAAAGGACAATCACTCTAGAGGAACTGCTGACAAAGTTCTCCCCTGAGCCCGAATTCTACCAAAGCTCGGTCTATCCCAGGATCAAACAGCTCGATAACACAATCAAAAAAGGCGACGACCACTTAAGCAAGGGTGAGAACTTCAGCGCCGAGCATCAGTACCAGGCGGCGCTCAAAGTGGACTGCGACAATGTGCGGGCCAATTTTGGTATCGGCCTAACCTACCTTGAGCGCGGCGACACATCCAAAGCGCAGAATATCTTCGATCGTCTGGTCAAGCTCGACAGCGCTTTCGAGGAAGAGCATAAACATCTCTTCAATGAATTCGGCATACAGCTGCGCAAAAATAAAATGATCAAACAGTCGATAGCCTACTACGAACGGGCCATCGTCTTGACGCAAAACGACGAAAACCTGTACATGAATGTTGCGCGCGCCTATCTTGAAGCCCAGGAAATCCCCAAATGCGTTGACAATCTCTTAAAGGCCCTTGAGCTAAACCCGCAACATCTCCAGTCGTTCAAATTCCTCACCTGGCTTATCCAGAAAAATATGGTTCCACTCGACAAGCAGCCCCAGGTCAATGCCGTACTCGCCCAAACCCAGGGCGGACAAGAGGCACAGCCACAAGCTGCGCCGGAGACAGTAGAGCCAAAGGCTTCCTCCCTTCCCGAACTGCTCGATCACGTAGGAGAGGATTCGTAATACCCTGTGATCGAGGTCAAGGAAGTACCGCCTGTGACGATAGAAAAATACTGGCAGTTCCGGGAAACGCGCCCGGGTGTTCACCTCCCCGATATTGCAAAAATACTCAATATTTCCCCCTTTCTTGCCGACATCCTTGTGCGCCGTGGCTTCACTGATGTCCGGGAAATGGATGCTTTTCTGTCGCCAAGACTAAGCCGCCTCACTCCTCCGAGCAAATGGCCCGACATCCCACATGCTGCGGAAATCCTCACAGACGCCCTAGTCCAGGACAAAAAAATCCTCATCTGGGGCGACTACGACGTTGATGGGATCACGGCGACAACTCTCTGCCTCGATATTCTCGAACACCATGGCATTCGGGCAGGCTACCATCTCCCCCACCGCCACGCCGAGGGCTACGGCCTCAATATACCGAGCCTTGAGAAGATGCGCGATGAGGGCTACGAAGTCCTGCTCACCGTTGACTGCGGCATCTCCAATCTCGAGGCTGTGGCGCGCGCAAAAGAACTTGGGATGACTGTTGTTATCTCCGACCACCATCTCCCGCAAAAGGAATACCCCTGCGCTGACGCGATCTGCAATCCCAGGATCATGCCGAAAGACAGAACACCGTGCCGCGAACTTGCAGGCGTCGGTGTCGCCTTCTATCTTATGGCGGAAGTCAACCGCCTTCTTGCCGTACGCATGCAGCACGAGCCCTATCAAATGGATCTGGCTCTCGATCTTGTGGCCTTAGGCACCCTTGCCGATCTTATGCCGATAGCGGGTGAAAACCGTCTGCTTGTCGCAGGAGGCTTAAAGCACATAAGCCGCGCCCGCAGACTTGGGATCGCGGCGCTTAAAGTCGTCTCGCGTGTGAACATCACAGCCGAGATGAAGAGTACGGAGATAAGTTTCCGCCTTGTGCCGAGGCTCAATGCCTCAGGCCGCATGCAGCACGCAGACACAGCTCTCCGCCTTTTGCGCACAAAAAACCATACCGAGGCCTTAAAACTCGCCCAGGAATTGGACAGCTTAAATACGACACGCCGCAGCGAGGAGGAGAAAATTCTCCAGGAGGCCCGCACACAGGCACGGGAAGCCCTGACAAAATACCCCTCGTCTCTCATCCTCTATGGATCTCACTGGCACCCTGGGGTCATCGGCATTGTGGCCTCGCGCATTGTCGAGGAATTCGCACGACCGACCTTTATTCTCTGCGACGCAGGCGACCATCTGAAAGGCTCTGGCAGAACGCTCGGCGATCTCGATCTTCACGGCATGCTGACCGAAATCGCGCCCTGCCTGATCTCCTTTGGCGGGCATAAGGCGGCGGCAGCGGTCAATGTGGCGCGCGACAATCTCGAGCGTCTCCGTCACGACTTCGATGCCTGCGCGGCAAAACATCTCGCAGAACATCCCCAGCGCCAGAAACTTTTAATTGACGGCGAAATCACCCTCTCCCAGGCCTACTGCGCAGAAACCTTAGCTGAGATCGCTCTCCTTGAGCCCTTTGGCCAGAAAAACCCAGAGCCCATCTTTGCCTCAGGCGAGCTCTTGGTCGAACGCCACGACTACTTAGGCTATGACCAGAAAAATATTATGCTCACAGTCTGGGAAGAGGCCTCAGGCATCAGAATGGTCGCCAAAGGCTGGCGGATGGCGGAACTCTATCCGCCGTCGACCTTGGCCGGAAAACGCGTGCGCCTTGCTTTTGTCTTACGCCTCAACCTCTACCGCGGCCTTGCGACTCCAGAACTCGAAATCAAGGACATTCACGGAGTGGCCGAGTCAGACGAAACAAAAGAGCATCCGTAGGCTAGAAGCCTTCGGATGCTCCTCGATTACTCCGGCATGGTCTGCTTGGTCACTATTGTGCCCTCGCGGCCTAAACCCTTCGCCTGTGCCTTGGCGTACCACTCTTTTGCCAGGGCCTGGTCGGCGCTCACCCCGATTCCGTTTTCATAGC
The DNA here is from genome assembly GCA_017454105.1 of Desulfovibrionaceae bacterium. GTDB lineage: Bacteria > Desulfobacterota > Desulfovibrionia > Desulfovibrionales > Desulfovibrionaceae > Desulfovibrio. The sequence goes on from JAFTDR010000215.1 coordinate 11,705, forward strand.
AGGCCCCGACAAAACGCTCGGCCTGCGCGTAGCCTTGATCCGCACTCTTTTTCGCCCAGGCGAAACTCTCTTTGAAATCCTTGGGCAAACCGTGCTGACCAGCGTTATAGTACATGGCCATATTGAACTGGGCCTCTGCGGAATTGGCTTCTGCCGCCTTCTTCATAAGCGCAACGGCCTTTGTCGTGTCCTTGGGAACGCCTAATCCATTCTCGTAACAATAGGCAAGCTGGACTGTCCCCTGGACATCGTTCTGCTCGCTTGCAAGCGCATACCACTTGGCTGCGGTCTCCATATTCTGGCTTGTGCCCAGACCATTTTCATAGCAACGGCCGATTAAGACCTGCGCTGTGGGATTGCCGTTCTGGGCGAGAGGATGGAGCAGAGTCAAGGTCTCTTTATAGCGGCCCACATTGTAGGCCGTCCAGGCTTTTTGAAGTGTCTCCTGATCGCCTGCGATCACAGGGAGAGCGCTCGCCAAGACAAAAAAGGCCACAAAAACGATACACAGTGCTTTTTTCATACAACTCCTTGAATTAAAGATAGTCAGTAATCCAGACGGATTCATTCTTACCCGAACGACAGGAAATTGCAAGACGCCACCTTGACAGGGTCCGGCGCAATGCTTATCACAAGCTTCATGGTACAAAAACACACTATTCCACTTCTTGACATTTCTGAAAAGGGCCTTGCGATCACAGTCGAGGATCAGGATCTTTGGCGATCCGGAATTTTGGAATTCTCCATCCCCTGCACAATCGCAAAACCCCTCATTGCCAAGCTCTCCATCATAAAAACACACGAGGGCTGCGTTGTCCGGGGAGATCTTACAGGATCAGTCCTCCTCCCCTGCGACCGCTGCGCCGAGGAGACAAGCATCGAAATCGCCTGGCAGTTCGACGATTTTGAGCCCAACCCTGGTCTCCCTGATGCGAGCGGGGGTGTTCTTGAAACGCGCATTGTCCACGAGGGTGGTATTGACGCCCTCGACATAGGGGCACTTTTGTGGGAAGAGTTTTTGCTTGCTCTCCCAGAAAAACCCCTCTGTTCAGAGACCTGCAAGGGACTTTGCCCGCACTGCGGACAGAATCTGAACACTGGCCCTTGCGCCTGCCAAAAAGATGAGGGCGATCCAAGACTTGCCGTGTTCCGCACAATGAGGCACAGCTAGTGGCCTTTTATCCCTTTGACAAAATGGCCCAAACACCGTACAAATACACTTTTTACGCTCAAAGGCCCACACGCCATTTTCCTAAAATTGCTCTCAAAACACACAAAGCGTGTTATTTTTTTGTCCTTTAATCCATGAGGAGCATCGTTTCATGGCTGTTCAGCAAAATAAAAAATCCCGCTCCAGAAAAGGAATGCGCCGTTCCCACGACCGCATTGCTGTCCCGACGGTTGTCTACTGCCACTGTGGAAGTCCGAGACTGCCACATAAGATCTGCCCCCAATGTGGCGAGTATAGGGGAGAAAAGCATATTGAGATCCAAGAAGCAGCGACAAGCGAATGAAGGACCAACCAGTCATAGCTGTTGATGCCATGGGGGGTGATTTTGGCCCCGCGGTGGTCGTTCCCGGCGCCATCGAGGCGTCAAAGCAGTACGGTATTCATGTCAGACTTGTCGGTGACACGGCAAAAATCGAAACAGAGCTTGCCAAACTCACACTCACCGACGCTATGTACGACGTCGTCCACGCAAGCGATGTTGTGCGCATGAACGATAAGGCAAGTGATGTCGTCCGCCGCAAGAAGGACGCCTCCATTCAGGTTGCCTGCCGTCTCGTCAAGGAGGGAACGGCCAATGGCGTCGTGAGCGCAGGACATTCCGGTGCAGCGGTCGCCTGTGGGATGTTCACCATAGGCCGACTGCCCGGCGTCGAGCGGCCTGCCTTAGCTGCTATGCTGCCTACGGAAAAAAATCCCGTCGTCGTCATTGATGCCGGAGCCAACGTTGACTGCAGACCGTACCACCTTTTTCAATTTGGCCTTATGGGCGATGCCTTTGCCCGCGATCTCTTAAATTACCCCTCCCCGCGCGTGAGTATTTTAAGCATAGGCGAGGAGGAGGGAAAGGGGAACTCGCAGGTCAAGGACACCTATGAGCTGCTCAAAATGGCGCAAAACATTAACTTTATCGGAAACGCCGAGGGACGGGACATCTTTACAGGCAATATTGATGTCGTTGTCTGCGACGGTTTCGTAGGCAATGTCGTCGTGAAAATGAGTGAGGGTCTTGCGTCATCGCTTGTGCGCATGCTCAAGGGCCTCTTTACTTCCGGTGTGCTACCGGCGCTCGGAGCGATGCTCGCCAAGGGTGCGTTCAAAAAATTTGCACGGACAATTGACTACGCCTCCTACGGCGGGGCCCCCCTGCTTGGACTCAAGGGTCTTGTCATAGTCTGCCATGGACGATCGAACAGCTTAGCTATGAGCAATGCCATCAAGATGGGTGGAACGTTCGTCAGGAAGGAAACCAACGCGCGTCTTGCCGAGGCGATCGTCGCAAACGAGGAGTTGACCCGCTTCTCGCGGGGCCTGTAGTCAGCAATCTTGAAAAAAACGATGCTCACACGAGGGTACCCATGGAAAGCTGTCCACCCCTTCTCCCAGACGATCCCAAGGTCAGGATCGCTCTTGTCACTGGCGGATCGCGCGGCATAGGCCGGGCCATCGCCAAAACGCTCGCTCTTGAGAAATTGCACGTCATTCTCACCTATCGCAGTAATACTGAGGAGGCCAAGTCCTGTGTCTCTGAAATTGCCCAAGCCGGGGGCTCGGCTGCGTATGCTCTGCTTGATGTGGCCGACACAGAGGCGATACGGGCGTTTTTTGCAGGCATAAAAGGCGCCAATCTTTTCTGCCTGGTGAACAATGCCGGTATCACCAAGGACGGCCTTCTTCTCAGGATGAAGGAAAGCGATTTTACCTCTGTCCTCGATGTCTGCTTAAAAGGCACCTTCGTCGCTTCCCAGGAAGCCGCGAAGCTTATGACGAAGAAAAGGACCGGTCGAATTATAAGCATCTCATCGGTTGTCGCGCTGATGGGCAATGCTGGGCAGGCAAACTATACAGCCGCTAAGGCGGGCATAATCGGGCTCACAAAGACAATGGCCCGCGAGCTTGCCGCGCGCAATATCACCTGCAACGCTATTGCCCCAGGTTTCATTGAAACCGATATGACAGCGCAGCTCTCCCCTGAGGTCAAAGCACAATACATCTCACAGATTCCGCTCCGCCGCATGGGAACACCAATGGACGTCGCACACGCCGTAGCCTTTCTTGCCAGTGACAAAGCGGCCTACATCACAGGACAGGTTCTCTCGGTGAACGGCGGAATGTATTCTTGAAGTCAAGATGGAGGATATGATGTCTGATATCGCTGAAAAAGTGCAAAAAATCATTGTCGATCAGCTGGGCGTTGACGCTGTCAATGTGAAACCCGAGGCGTCCTTCGTCGAGGATCTCGGCGCCGATTCCCTCGATTTGACAGAGCTTATCATGGCCATTGAAGAGGAATTCGACATAGAAATCGCAGACGAGGACGCTCAGAAGATCCAGAAAGTGCAGGATGCCGTTGCCTATATCGAGGCGAATGTGAAGGATTCGAAGGATTAGGGTAGAGCCTTGGGATTGCGCCCGTCGTCTTTTTGTCATCTCGCGCGGGCCAGGCAAAAAACCCGCGTCGCCCGCCGCAGGAGGTCAAAACTGTATGTCTTTTGCCCTCTTGCGCGCAGCGCACTGTGATGAGACAGAATATGCGTGGCACGGTCTCCCAAAGGGACCGTGCCATAAAAATCCAGGGATTTACCGTTCTTTTCCCGTCCGTTTCCGCCCCTCATTGTGCTGACTGCGACTTTGGCCCAAACAGGCACACAGGTATGCGGTCGCTTTTTTGCCAAACCAGCAATTGTCAAAGGAATTCTCATGTTGCGTCCCCGCGTTGTCATTACTGGTATTGCAGGCATAACTCCCCTTGCCAATGATATTGAATCAAGCTGGAAACGGCTGCTTGAGGGAGAATCAGGAATAGGTCCAATCACCCTCTTTGACGTGTCGGCCTTCGTCTCCAAAATCGCCGGAGAGGTGAAAGGTTTTACCCCCGAAACCTACATGACGGCCAAACAGCTGAAACACATGGATCGGTTCACACAGTTTGCCGTGGCCGGCGCGAAGATGCTCTTACAAGACGCAGACTTTACGATTAACGAAGCCAATGCCGACGATGTGGCCGTTATTCTGGGCATCGGTCTTGGCGGTCTGCAGACTATTGAGACATACCACACAAAGCTTCTGAAAAGCGGGCCGAACAAAATCTCCCCCTTCATGATTCCCCTGCTCATCTCCAACATGGGCTCAGGGCAAATCGCGATACACTGCAATGCCCGTGGGGCAAACTTTGTGACAACCTCAGCCTGTGCTTCCGGCATACACGCAGTCGGCGAAGCCTTTAGCGAAATTCTCCTTGGCAGGGAAAAAGCCGTAATCACAGGCGGGAGCGAATCGACAATCACCCCGCTCGGTGTTGGCGGCTTCACAGCGCTTAAAGCCCTCTCGACCCATTACAACGATACTCCGACCAAGGCCTCCCGCCCCTTTGACAGCGGAAGGGACGGTTTTGTGATCAGCGAGGGCTGTGGCCTTCTTCTGCTTGAAGACGAAAAAAGCGCGAAGGAACGAGGTGCGCGCATCTATGCCGAAGTCGTAGGCTACGGAGCCTCCTGTGATGCCCACCACATGACAGCGCCAAAGGAAACAGGGGAGGGGATGGCGCGGGCTATGCAGAACGCGCTCAAAGACGCCGGGATCCCCCCTGAGGCCATAGGGCACATCAATGCCCATGGGACAAGCACAATGCTCAATGACAAGACGGAGACGCTCGCCGTAAAAACAGTTTTTGGCCAGCACGCACAAAAGATCAAAATTTCGGCGACAAAATCAAGCACAGGACATCTTTTGGGCGCTGCCGGCGGCATTGAGACCGTGTTCACAGCCCTTGCTCTCTACACAGGCAATCTGCCTGGGACAATCAATCTTGAGAAGCCCTCGCCGGACTGTGATCTTGACTATATGGCCGACGGAACAAAACACATTCCCTGCGAATACGCCATGTGCAATTCCTTCGGTTTCGGCGGGACAAATGCGAGCATCATCCTAAAACGGTATGACGCCTAAGTCCTAAACACTGCCTTCACTCCGTAACCAATGGGGAAGCCTGATGGAAGAAATTTTTTTACAGGATCTCGAAATCGCGAAAGCCATCGCTAACGAGGCGGACCGACAGATTTCCAAGCTCGAACTTATTGCCTCGGAAAATTTCGTCTCCGCAGCGGTGCGTCAGGCGCAGGGCAGCATCCTCACGCACAAATATGCTGAGGGCTATCCTGGGAAACGCTACTACGGCGGCTGCGAGTTTATCGACCGCATCGAGGAGATCGCGCGCTACCGCGCAAAGGAACTCTTCCACGCAAATTTCGCGAACGTGCAGCCCCATGCGGGATCCCAGGCGAACATGGCCGCCTACTACGCTTTTCTTTCCCCAGGCGACACAATTTTAAGCATGAATCTCGCTCACGGGGGCCATTTAAGCCACGGAAGTGCTGTCAATTTCTCGGGTAGGCAATTCACCATTGTGCCCTACGGGGTCAAACGCGAGACAGGCACAATAGACTATGACGAGGTCTTAGCCAAGGCGAAAGAGTCGCACCCAAAGCTCATCGTCGCCGGGGCGAGCGCCTACCCGCGGGCCATTGACTTTGCCCGTTTCCAAGAGATAGCCAAGGAGACCGGCGCCCGCCTCATGGTGGACATGGCCCATATAGCGGGTCTTGTCGCAACCGATCTCCATATGAGTCCCATCCCGTACGCCGATGTGGTCACAACCACAACCCACAAAACCCTCCGCGGGCCAAGAGGCGGGATGATTCTCTCCCAAAGTGAAGAGTGCGCCAAAAAAATCGACGCACAGATCTTCCCAGGCACCCAGGGCGGACCGCTTATGCATGTCATTGCGGCCAAAGCGGTCGCTTTTAAAGAAGCGCTGCGCCAGAGTTTTGTCCACTACCAAAAACAGGTTATCAAGAATGCGAGCGTGCTTGCAGAGGAATTGATCTCCTTCGACTTCACCCTTGTCTCAGGCGGCACAGACAATCACTTACTCTTGGTCGATCTGACCAATAAAGGTGTGACAGGGGCAGAGGCAGAGAAGGCCCTTGATGAGGCCGGTATCACCGTGAATAAGAACGCCATACCCTTTGATGAGCGACCGCCGAAAATCACAAGCGGCATCCGTCTTGGGACACCCGCGCTCACAACCCGGGGCTTTCGCGAAGACGACATGCGGATTATTGCGGTCTTTATCATGGAAGCCATTGAAAAGCGCGCCTATCCCAAGGAACTTGCGAAAATTCGGGAAAACGTCCAGTCCTTTGTCCGATCCTTCCCCCTCTTTGCCTGGTAAGAGCAGGCCGCATGTCACGACTTCCCTGGTCCGACTATTTCATGAGCATTGTCTATCTTGTGCGCCAGCGCTCGACCTGTCTCCGCCGCCAGGTGGGGGCTCTTGCCGTTCGGGACAACCGCATCCTGGCCACAGGCTACAACGGTATACCAAGTGGCCTTGCCCACTGTCTTGACAGGGGCTGCCTGCGCAAGGACATGGGCATTCCCTCAGGGCAGCGCCACGAAATCTGCCGCGGCATCCACGCTGAGCAGAATGTCATTGTGCAGGCCGCAACAAGCGGCATCAATCTCGACGGATCTGAACTCTACTGCACAACCTTCCCCTGCGTTCTCTGCTGCAAGATGCTCATTAACTGCGGCATACGCGCGATCTACTACGCTGAGGACTATCCAGACGAGCTGTCGGCGGAACTTCTGGCAGAGGCCAATATTCCGACAATCCAAATTGCGCGTCCCACATCTCCCGCGTGACCATCAAAAAATTTCACTATTGGCTTTGGCCCAAAGGCTTGTGCTTGCCAAAAATTTCCGCTTTTGTTTGGCCAAAAAAACGGCCAAACAAAAGCGTATGCAAGAAAAAAAATGAGTGCTATCGACTATACCCCCTTCATGCGGGAGGCCCTAAACAAAGCGTCCAACGCGCGCTATATGACCTATCCCAACCCCTCTGTTGGCGCGCTTCTTCTGCGCGATTGCGCAATTGTCGCAAGCGGCTGGCACACAAAGGCCGGGGCAGCGCACGCGGAAATCGAATGCCTGCGCGATGCGCAAAAAAAAGGCATTGATCCCAAGGGCTGCACCTTGATTGTGACCCTTGAGCCCTGTCGACACTTTGGCAAAACCCCACCCTGCACAGAGGCTATAATAAAGGCCGGGATCACACGCGTAGTCTTTGGCCTGCGCGATCCGACAGAGCAAGCGGGCGGTGGGGCAGAGGTTTTACGCAGCGCAGGCATCGAAGTTCTTGGGCCAATCTGTGAGGAGGCCTGCCGCGACATGCTCGCGGACTTCCTTGTCTGGACAAAGGAAAAGCGGCCGTACACACTGCTTAAAATGGCAGAGACTCTTGACGGGCGCATCGCAACCCGCACAGGCCACTCGCAGTGGATAAGCTCAGAAGAGTCCAGACAAGTCGTCCACCGTCTGCGCGCAACAATTGCCCAGAGGGGCGGCGTTGTTCTGGTTGGTGGCAGGACCTTTACACAAGACAATCCGCGCTTAACAGCACGCATTGATGGGGCAATCAAAAATCCCCGGGCCTGTGTACTCACAAGCACGCTCCCAGATCCAGGCGCACCCTACGCACTGCTTAGAGATCGGCCAAATGAGACCATTTTTTTTACGACAAAAGAAGAGGCCTCATCGAAAAAGGCCGATAGCCTAAGGGCAATGGGCGTCTGTGTCTTTTCTCTCCCCTACACTGACGGCCTCTGCGATCTTAAAGCGCTCTTCGCAACACTCTTTTGCGAGTGCCACGCACCCTACGTTCTCTGCGAAGGCGGAGGCTTCCTTGGCCTTCGCCTCCTCACCTCTCGCCTTGTGGATGAATTCCACCTTCACCTAGCCCCCATTCTTCTTGCCGACAACAATGCTCTCCCGCTCTTCTCAGGCTTATCCCCCCTGACCATAGCGCACGCCTTGCGCCTTCGCTGCACACAGTGCCAAACCGTCGGGGAGGACGTGCATCTTCTCCTCCGCCCAAAGTTATGCGAGTGAGGTCTCATGTTTACCGGCATAATCTCGACCTGCGGCACAATCGCCGAACGCACACCCTTAGGCGTTGATCTGCGCCTGCGCATACACCCAAAAACACAGTTCGCCAATCTTGTCCGGGGAGAGTCCATCGCAGTCAATGGCGCCTGTCTTACAGTCGAGGGCTTTTCACATCATGATTTCACAGCCTATGCCTCGGAGGAGACGCTTCGGCGCACAACGCTTGGGTCCCTCGCCATAGGCTCTCTTGTGAACCTTGAGCGCGCCTTAGCCGTCGGGGACCGCCTAGGCGGGCACCTTGTGACCGGCCACATTGATTGTCTTGCGACCATTACCGGGATTGTCCACCATGGACGATCAAAGGAGATTACGCTCGCCTATCCTAAGGAATTTGCCAAAGAAGTGTGCAGGAAAGGATCCGTCACCCTGGACGGCATTAGTCTGACAATCAATAGCTGCACAGAAAGTACGCTTTCGGTCAATCTCATCCCAGAAACGCAGGAGGCGACAGGGGCGCATCTCTGGTCTCTGGGAAGACGCGTCAACCTGGAAACCGATATCTTGGGAAAATATGTGAGCCGCTCGCTTGCGCTTGAGAGAAACGATCCCACAAATAAGGGGATCACAAGAGACTTTCTTGCGCAGCACGGCTACTGTTCTTTCTAGGGAGTCCCCAAGTTTTTTCACACATAACCATTGGAGCGTACACACCGTGAAGGAAATTCAAAGTATCGAAGGTATGCTCAATGCGCAGAATCTGCGCATTGCCATCGCCGCAACGCGCTTCAACGATTTCATCGTAAAAAATCTCATAAGCGGCGCGCTAGACTGCCTAAATCGCCACGGGGCAAACCCAGAGGCAATCACCATTGTCCGCGTCCCAGGAGCCTTTGAGCTGCCGCTCATCTGCCAGAAACTTGCGACCTCCAAACGCTACGACGGCATCCTCGCCCTTGGCGCGGTCATTCGGGGCGCTACGCCACACTTCGAATACGTCTCAGCTGAGGCCGCAAAGGGCATAGCCCAGGTCACCTTGACATACGGCGTACCCATTGGTTTTGGCCTGCTCACCTGTGACATGATTGACCAGGCAATTGAGCGAGCGGGATCAAAGGCTGGAAACAAAGGGGTCGATGCGGCCTTGGCCCTCATTGAAACCATCCGCGTGCTGGAGCAAATTTAGCGCATGGCCAAGGACAATCCAGACTCAAGGCGCCAGGCGCGCAAACGCGCCCTTCAGATTCTCTACGGCATACATTTCGCGACTGTGGACAGTCTTCATGAACTCATGACTGCCTACAAAGACTCGCCAGCAATCGAGTCCGCAGAGGACGAGCCCAAGGGCTATGCCTGGGACCTTGTACGGGGCGTCTGGGAAAAACAAAAAGCGATCGACGCCCGCATCCAGGCTCTCTCAAGGCACTGGCGCCTTGAGCGCATGGGCTATATCGAACGCACCCTCCTGCGCCTTTCTTTCTACGAGCTTTTTTACACTGATATCCCCCCGCGGGTTATTCTCGCGGAGACACTTGAGCTTGGTGCGAGCTTCGCAGAGGCCCCGGCAAAAAAATTTATCGCGGGCATGATCGAAGCCGCCATTCGCGATCGCGAAAACTCACGGGCAGATGAGCGTTAGATAGGACGCGCACTGCCATAAACTCCCAATGGGCAGAACGGGGTCCTAATGCAAACACAATCGTACGCGCCTTTGGAAATCGAAGAAAAATGGCAGAAGCGCTGGGATAGGGATGAGACATGGAAAAGCGAGATTTCCATGTCCAAGCCAAAATACTATGTGCTTGAAATGTTTCCCTACCCGTCCGGGAATATCCACATGGGCCATGTGCGCAACTACTGCATAGGCGATGTCATCGCCCGCGCAAAACGCATGCAAGGGTTCACTGTCCTGCACCCGATGGGCTGGGACGCCTTTGGACTTCCGGCAGAAAACGCTGCGATCAAAAACCACGTCCACCCGGCTGACTGGACGTACTCAAACATTCGCGCGATGCGCAGCCAGCTCAAACGCCTCGGCTGCTCCTATGACTGGAGCCGGGAGATCGCAACCTCCCGTCCTGAATACTACCGTTTCGAACAGGGCTTTTTCTTAAAACTCCTGGAAAAAGACCTTGTCTACCGCAAAAAGGCCCCCCAAAACTGGTGTCCCTCCTGCCATACCGTGCTTGCCAACGAGCAGGTCATCGACGGAAAATGCTGGCGCTGCGATAGCCTTGTTGAGCAGAAGGAACTCACCCAGTGGTTTATGCGCATAACCGCCTATGCCGACGAGCTGCTCCGCGATCTTGACCTCTTACAAGGCGGCTGGCCTGAGCGGGTTTTAGCCATGCAGCGCAACTGGATAGGCAAATCCCATGGCTGTGAAGTGCAATTCCCGCTTGAAAAGCCGATCGGAAGTGTGGACCATCTCTCCGTATTCACAACACGGCCGGACACCTTGTTTGGCGTAACCTTTGTGACCATTGCGCCGGAACACGAGATGGTTCCTGATCTCACATGTGATGCGCCAAATAAAGAAGAAATTCACAATTTTATCACGCGCATCCGCAATATGGATCGCATCGACCGGCAGTCGGAGACCTTGGAGAAAGAAGGCCTGTTCACTGGCTCCTATGTGCGCCATCCCCTCACAGGTGCGCGCATTCCGCTCTGGCTGGGTAACTTTGTTGTCGCAGGCTACGGCACAGGCGCTGTCATGGCTGTGCCCTATGCCGATCAGCGCGACTTTGAATTTGCGCGCAAATACAATCTCCCAATTGTCCCGATTATCGAACCTGAAGGCGGCGTGCCCAATCCGCAGACAGAGGCCATGACAGGCCCTGGGCGAATGATCAATTCCTGTGAGTTTACGGGTCTGGACAATGAAGCCGCAAAAGAGGCCATAGCCGCAAAACTTGAGGAAAAACATCTCGGCAAAAAGACAACGCAGTTTCGGCTACGAGACTGGAACATCTCCCGCCAACGCTATTGGGGTGCGCCCATTCCTGTCGTCTATTGCGAGCATTGCGGCTGTGTCCCAGAAAAAGAAGAGAATCTCCCTGTTCTTTTGCCCCTTGACATCCATGTCCGCCCTGATGGCCGATCCCCCCTCCCAGAAGAGGAGAGCTTCACCCACACAAGCTGCCCGCGCTGCGGAGGTCCTGCCCTGCGCGAGACAGACACCATGGACACCTTTATGGAGTCCTCCTGGTATTTTGCGCGCTATACAGAGGCGCGCAAAGAAGACGCAGCCTTCGATCAACACTCTCTCGCCTACTGGCTGCCAGTCGATCAGTACATAGGCGGTGTGGAACACGCAATCCTCCACCTGCTCTACGCGCGCTTCTTTACAAAGGCCCTGCGCGATCTTGGCATCTATCCGAAAAATCTTGACGAGCCCTTTAAAAACCTGCTCACCCAAGGCATGGTGCTTAAAGAGGGCAGCAAGATGTCCAAGTCCAAGGGCAATATTGTGAGCCCAACGGCGATGATCGATCAGTACGGAGCAGACACAGTGCGCCTCTTCTGCCTCTTCGCAGCTCCGCCTGAGCGCGACTTCGACTGGTCGGATTCGGGCATTGAAGGGGCATCCCGCTTCCTCTCCCGCGTCTGGCGCCTCTTCCACGAGGAAAGTGCGCGCCTCATCCCCGTGCACGCCTGCGAGGCCACAGGATTGGACGCAACGAATGAAACCTTAGCCCAAGTTCGGCGCAAGGAACATCAGACTGTGCAGAAAGCGCGTGAGGATCTCTGCGAGCGCTTCCAGTTCAATACGGCCATCGCAACTGTCATGGAATTGGTCAACCGCATGTACCTCGTCCGCGAGGAGATCGGTTGCAGTGAGCAGGAAAAACGCATCTTCTCCTCAGCCATGGCGACTGTTTTAACCCTGCTCGCACCTGTTGCCCCGCATCTTGCAGAGGAACTCTGGGAGAAGATGGGCCACACACACTCCATAGCCCAAGAAAAGTGGCCGACAGTGGATCCCACAGCCCTTGAGGCCGCGCTTTGCACAATCGTTGTGCAGGTAAACGGCAAGAAAAGAGCGAGTCTCTCCGTGCCGACGGATCTCGATAAACAGGGCCTTGAAGACGCGGCACTTGCCGATGAGACAGTGAAGCGCCACATGCAAGGCAAATCTCTTGCCCGTGTCATTGTTGTTCCGGGTAAACTGATCAATATTGTGACCCGCTAAACCCTGTAAGACAGCATGCCAGAAAAGAAGACCGATACGCGACCAGCTTTTAGCTTTGTGATCTGCCCTGACAGTTTTTTGTGGAGCGATGAGGTCGCGCGCCTCCTTTCCGCCTACCCTCCCGCAAGGGGACAATGGCATAAAAAAGCCTATTTCGGCGACGAGGAGCCGACCCAAAGCTTCTTTAGCGAATTCAACGCAACCGGCCTTCTCGGCACATCCAACTACCTTCTTGTACACCACGCAGAGGACTGGTCAGCAAAAAGCTGGGCTACGATCGACACGATGATCTTCCGCCTAGGCTCCTCCTGCTGGCCAATCTTCTGCCTTGAGGTCCCTTGGGAAAAAGGCAAGCCCAAGATCCCATCCCATATCGCGAAGGGCAAGTGCTTATCTATCGCTCAAAAAAAGGGCTGGATCTGGCAGAGGGAGGGGCTCACAGAGAAGACTGTGCGCTCCTATATCGATGCGCGGGCGCGGAACTATCCGAATGTGCCGAAAGAGGCTGTAAGCGAACTTGTTCTTGCGGGCAATACCGATGCCCGCAGCATAGAAAACGAACTGACCAAACTCTCGCTCTACTATGACGGCAAAAACAACCTGCGCGCCGATGACTGGTCCCTTACGCGCGATAAACCCGTGAATATCTTCACCTGCATGCGCCACATAATGGATGGCAATCTCAACGCCTGCCTTGCCGCCATACAAGACGACCACGAAACCGAAAAGGTCTTCTTCTACCTTTTGACAATGTTTGACCGGGAGGTGCGGATTCTCTGGGAGATTAAGACCGGTGTGTCCACTCTTAAGGGCCCATCCCGCGGGTACAAAGATCAGGCTGCGCGCGCAGTCTCCTTAAAAACACTCGCGAGAGCGGAAAGCCTTCTTGTTCAAGCCGAATGGTCGGTCAAAAGTGGCGCATCTGGTATAGCACAGGCCCTTGACACGCTTATTGTCTCGCTCTGCGATCTTTTTGCCAAAAAGGGTGCGTAAAAAATCATCCCTGTTCACTTGTCAGTTCCAGAAAGCGGTCTTATCTTTAATTGTGACACCCTTTGCATAGCCAAAATCAGAGATGGAGATCCACATGTCGGACCAAAACAACAAGACAGATAACGACTCGCAGGAGAACACACAGCAGGATGAACGGGTGATTATCCCAACAACCCGCCTCACTGCTGACGACAAAGAAGAGACGCAGGAAATTCCAAGCATTCTGCCCGTTCTCCCTGTGCGCGATGTCGTCATCTTCAATTATATGGTTCTGCCTCTCTTTATCACAAGGGAGCGCTCTGTTTCAGCCGTTGAAAAAGCGCTTGCAAGCAGCCGACACATGCTTGTCTGCGCGCAAAAAGACGAGAACGTCGAAGATCCAGGGCCAGACGACCTCTACACGGTTGGGACCGTTGTGAATGTCATGCGCGTCTTAAAACTCCCAGATTCCCGGGTGAAACTCTTAATCCAGGGTATCTGTCGAGCGCGGGTCTTAAAATACTTAGACAGCGAAAAATCTCTGGATGCGCGCATCCGCCCAATACCGGAAGTCGAGACAGAGACCAATGCGGACATTGAGGCGCAATTGCGCACAGCCCGCGCGCAGAGCGAAAAGGTTCTCGCACTTCGCGGGATCATCTCCCCAGACATAAGCGCTGTCTTAGCAAGTGTTGAGGATCCAGGACGCCTGGCCGATCTCATAGCCGCAAATATCCGCATGAAGACAGCCGAGGCCCAGCAGCTCTTAGAAACTGAGGATGCGGCCGAACGCCTCCGCCTGGTCAATGAGAAACTCGCCCATGAAGTCGATATCGCGACAGTCCAGGCAAAAATCCAGAATGTCGCGCGCGAGGGCATGGATAAAGCGCAAAAAGACTATTATCTGCGCGAGCAGATCAAGGCGATCCGCCAGGAGCTTGGCGAAAAAGAATTTAATCCAGACGACGAAATCGCGGACTTAAAAAAGCGCATCGCAAAAGCGGGCCTGCCAACTGAGGTGCGCAAGGAGGCTGAAAAGCAGCTCCAGCGGCTAGCAGGCCTTCACGGCGACACGGCAGAAGCCAATGTCATCAATACCTATCTTGACTGGATTCTCATGCTGCCGTGGAAAAAGACGAGCAAGGACGCCATGGATATTGCGGGCGCGCGCAAGGTCTTAGACGAAGACCACTGCGGGCTTGAAAAAGTAAAAGAGCGCATTCTTGAATTTTTGAGCGTGCGCAAGTTAAATCCCAATTCAAAAGGCCCCATTCTCTGCCTGGTCGGGCCTCCAGGAGTTGGCAAAACATCCCTTGGCCGCTCAATTGCCCGGGCAATGAAACGCAAGTTCCAGAGACTGTCGCTTGGGGGCATGCGCGATGAGGCGGAAATCCGCGGCCACAGACGGACCTATATTGGCGCTATGCCTGGACGGATTATCCAGGCGCTTAAGCAGGCAGGCACGCGCAATCCGGTCATTGTCCTTGATGAAGTCGACAAAATCGGAACGGACTTTCGCGGGGATCCCTCCTCTGCCCTGCTTGAGGTCTTGGATCCTGAGCAGAACGCGACCTTTAGCGACCACTACCTAAACGTTCCGTTCAATCTCTCAAAAGTCCTCTTCCTCTGCACAGCAAACCAGATGGATCCTGTGCCTGCGGCGCTCAAAGACCGCATGGAAGTGATCAAACTCTCAGGCTACACAGCCCAAGAGAAGCTTGAGATCGCAAAGCAGCACCTTCTGCCCAAGCAGATCCATGAAAATGGGCTTGCTCTTTCCGATGTCTCTGTCGAGGATGCGGCTATTGACCGCGTAATTAGCGAGTACACCCGCGAGGCGGGTGTGCGCAATCTTGAGCGCGAACTCGCCTCCCTCTGCAGAAAGCTCGCCCGCAAAAAAGCCGAGGGTGAAAGCGGACCCTTTTCGGTCAGTGCGGACAATGTCCAGGAATTGCTCGGTGTGCCCCGCTACATAGAGGACGAAAAGGAAAAAAGCCTTATGCCCGGTACAGCCCAGGGCCTTGCCTGGACAGCCGCCGGAGGCGTTGTCCTGACAGTTGAGGCCTGCCTTATGAAGGGCAAGGGCGTTCTCACAACAACAGGGCAGCTTGGCGATGTCATGAAGGAGAGCGCGCAGGCGGCGGTCAGCTACATACGCAGCCGCGCAGACACCTACGGTATCGATCCGGACTTCATGACCAATTCCGATGTCCACATCCACTTCCCAGAAGGCGCAACCCCCAAGGACGGGCCCTCAGCAGGCGTCACAATGACGACAGCGCTTCTTTCGGCAATCACCAAATGCCGTGTGCGCGCCGATGTCTGTATGACCGGTGAAATCACCCTCCAGGGACGCGTTCTGCCTGTTGGCGGCATCAAGGAGAAAATCTTAGCCGGTGTTGCCCGCGGCTTAACCCATGTCCTCATCCCCAAAGAAAACACAAAGGACCTTGAAGACATCCCGGCGGATCTCTTGCAGAAGATCACGGTTCACAAAATCCATAGCTACGAGGATGTCATTCCCTTAGCCTTTGAGGATCCGAAGGCTCTCCATGCGCATCCGTGATTGGTTGCGCTATGCGGCAGCGCGCCTTGCCCAAAGAGGCAGGGATAGCCCGCACCTTACGGCCGAATGCATACTTGCACACGCGCTTCGCGCACGCCGCATTGACATCATACTTCACCCTGACGAACGGGTCAGTTCCGAAACACAAAAGGAACTGGCCCGTTTTCTCGCCCTGCGCTTAGAGGGTCTGCCTCTAGCCTACATAACCGGAGAGAAAGAGTTCTACGGTATCCCCTTGCAGGTCACAGTCGATACCTTGATCCCAAGGCCAGACACAGAATGCCTGGTTGAACAGGTGATCGCCGATCACAAGGGAAAAAACCCGCTCTTTGCCGATCTCGGCACAGGCTCAGGGGCCATAGGGATCGCCCTTGCGGCCAATATCGAAGGGGCCACAGGGCTCCTCATAGATAAAAGCGAGCGGGCGCTTGCCTGCGCGAAAAGAAATATCCTGCGCAGCAATCTCACAGAGCGCTTGATATGCCTTGCCGGGACATTTGCCGAACTGCCCATTAAAGAAAGAAGCCTGGACATAGTTGTGGCCAATCCCCCCTATATCGCGATTGGCGAATACGTGATGGATGAAGTCGTACGCTTTGAGCCCCACACGGCCCTCTTCGCAGAAAATGAGGGCCTTGCGGCAATCTATCAAGTGATCGACCAGGCAGCGCGACTGCTCAAATCTGGGGGCGCTCTCTACATAGAACACGGGGCAACACAAGGGGAAAAAGTCCGCGCGTACATGGCCCAAAAATTTTTTTCGGTCAAAACGAAAAAAGATCTTGCAGGTCGCGAGCGAATGAGTTATTGTCTCTTTCGTTGAGTGCATGAGTGAATCGCTTGTTTGAGCGCAAAAATTATGACCGCCAAAAAAAAGCGAAAAAAAAGCTTGCAATTCAACGTCCTATCCAGTATATATGCCTCTGTCCGCTGGCGTAGCTCAATTGGTAGAGCAGCTGATTTGTAATCAGCAGGTTGCGGGTTCAAGTCCCATCGCCAGCTCCACGGCTGTACGCAAGAGATTTTGGAGGGGTTCCCGAGTGGCCAAAGGGAACAGACTGTAAATCTGTCGTCATGCGACTTCGGTGGTTCAAATCCACCCCCCTCCACCATCCTCATCTCTACTGCAGACGTATAGTTTGCCATATGCCTTGACTGTAGGAGACAGATTGTCGAGAACTACGGGACACGGACAAAGCAAATCCCTGCTTGCGGGAATAGCTCAACGGCTAGAGCATCAGCCTTCCAAGCTGAGGGTTGCGGGTTCGAATCCCGTTTCCCGCTCCACATCCCACACTCTCTCTCCCCTGCTCATATACAATCTCCTAGGTGAGATTTTGTGACTTGTGAAAGGCTTATGCATTTTTGCAATGCGTGAGGCACAATACTCTTGTATTGTGTCCTTCTGGACGCAAAAAATCTGTAACCATTTTTTTGATTAGGAGATGTAGAATGGGAAAAGCTAAATACGAACGCACAAAGCCACACGTAAATATTGGTACCATCGGGCACATTGACCACGGCAAAACGACCCTCACCGCTGCCATCACCAAGATTGCGAGCCTTGAAAAAGGTGGCCAGTACGTTTCGTATGATCAGATCGACAACGCCCCTGAAGAAAAGGAACGCGGCATAACCATTGCCACAGCGCACGTCGAATACGAAACCGATAAGCGCCACTATGCCCACGTTGACTGCCCAGGTCACGCTGACTATATCAAAAACATGATTACAGGTGCCGCTCAGATGGACGGCGCAATTCTCGTTGTCGCCGCAACTGACGGTCCCATGCCCCAGACCCGTGAGCATATTCTGCTTGCCCGTCAGGTCGGCGTGCCGAGCATCGTCGTTTTCTTGAATAAATGCGACCTCGTTGACGATCCAGAATTGCTCGATCTGGTCGAGATGGAAGTGCGCGAGGAACTCTCCAAATATGATTTTGACGGCGACAATGCCCCGATCATCCGCGGCTCAGCCTTGAAGGCCTTGGAGTGCGAGGATCCGAAAGCCGAGGCTGCGAATTGCATCCACGAGCTTTTAAAAGCCTGCGATGACTACATTCCTGAGCCTGTCCGCGAAATCGACAAGCCCTTCCTTATGCCCATCGAGGATGTCTTCTCCATCTCCGGCCGCGGCACAGTTGTCACAGGTCGTGTTGAGCGCGGCGTAATTAAGGTCGGCGACGAAGTTGAGATCGTCGGCATTAAAGACACGCAGAAGACAACCTGCACAGGCGTTGAAATGTTCCGCAAGCTCCTGGATCAGGGCGAAGCCGGTGACAATATTGGTGTCCTTCTGCGCGGCACAAAACGCGACGAGGTTGAGCGCGGCCAGGTTCTCGCTGCTCCCAAGTCGATCACCCCGCATAAGAAGTTCAAGGCAGAAGTCCTTGTCCTCTCAAAAGACGAAGGCGGCCGCCATACCCCCTTCTTCTCTGGCTACCGTCCGCAGTTCTACTTCAGAACAACGGATATCACGGGTGTCATCACATTGCCTGAAGGCGTTGAAATGGTTATGCCCGGTGACAACTCTCAGTTTATTGTTGAACTGATCAACCCGATCGCCATGCAGGAGCAGTTGCGCTTCGCTATCCGCGAGGGTGGCCACACTGTTGGCAGTGGCGTTGTCACTGAAATCCTTGAGTAGGATTTTCTATGCGCATAAATATCATACTTGCCTGCACCGTGTGCAAACGGCGCAATTACAGCACCCAAAAAAACAAAAAGAATACGACAGGACGTCTTGAGATCAAGAAGTATTGTCCTTGGGACAAGAAAGTGACAGTGCATCGCGAGACGAAATGATCACCATATTTTCCACTTGGAGTTGATCCTCCAAGTGGTGTGCTGGGCAGTAGCTCTAATGGTTAGAGCGGCGGTCTCCAAAACCGCATGCTGGGGGTTCGAGTCCCTCCTGCCCAGCCATTTTTATTGCTTAAAAATGGCTGCGTTCCCTCGAATCGCACAGGGTACACTATGACAAAAAAGCCAGAAAAGCCTGCCGAAGCACCCACAAATCCCAGGGCAAATTCACTTCTTCGCCTAAAGCGCTATGCTGAAGACGCGCGCCTTGAACTGCGCAAAGTCACCTGGCCGACAGTTGCGGTTACGAAAAAGGTTGCTCTGATGGTTCTCGCTTTCGTCGCGGTCATGGCTGTTCTTCTCGGTCTTGTTGATTTATGTCTCTCAAGCCTTATTAAAACTCTTTTGTCGTAAGTCAGAAGCTTGTTTTCTGCAACAGGAAGGCCCCTATGAGCGAAATCGACGAGCAGGTGGCCGGAGAGTTCACCCAAAGCCCAGCCACGGAGCCCATAGCTGCATCTGACAGCGACTCTGCTGAGACGACAGACGAGTCGGCCAAGGCCGATGCGGCACAGGACGACGCAGCAAAGACACCGCGCTGGTATATAGTACACACCTATTCCGGCTTTGAGCAGCGTGTCCAAAAAACAATCAACGAGCTTATGCGGACCGGCCAAGATGAGGGTCTCATCGCTGAAGTCATCGTTCCCACGGAAAAGGTCGTCGAGGTGAACAGAGTCGGCCAGAAGCGGACAATCACCCGCAAGTCCTACCCGGGCTACGTCCTCGTGCGCATGATCATGACGGATCTATCCTGGCACCTCATCCAATCAATTCCCAAGGTCACAGGATTCATAGGCGGTAAAAACCGACCAGCGCCCATGCGCGACAGCGAGGCGCAACATATCCTCGATCTTATGAAGTCGAGCCAAGATACCCCGCGTCCCAATTTCAATTACCAGAGGGGCGAGGAGGTCAAAGTCAAGGACGGGCCGTTCATGGGATTCAACGCCGTTGTGCAGGAAGCGAATTACGAAAAGGGCAAACTGACGGTTTCCGTGACGATATTTGGTCGCCAGACGCCCACAGAACTCGACTTCTCCCAGGTAACACGAGGATAACATTCCACTTTTAGGATACAGCTATCATGGCGAAAAAAGAAGTAGCAAAGATAAAACTTCAAATTCAGGCCGGAGCTGCGAACCCCTCACCCCCTGTGGGTCCGGCGCTCGGTCAGCACGGCCTGAACATCATGGGCTTCTGCAAAGAGTTCAACGCGCGGACCCAGGATCAGAAAGGCATGGTCATACCGGTGGTCATCACCGTCTATGCAGACCGCTCCTTCACCTTTATCACCAAGACGCCGCCAGCCTCGGTTCTGATCATGAAGGCGGCCAAGATCGAGAAGGGTTCCGGCGAGCCCAATAAAAAGAAGGTCGGGACACTCACGATGGCGCAGGTGGAGGAAATCGCGAAGACAAAGCTTCCTGATCTCAATGCGATGACTCTCGACGCGGCAGTCAAGTCCATTGCGGGTACGGCGCGCAGCATGGGCATTGAAGTGAAGTAATTGCGGGAGACTTCCCCTCTCGTTGGAATCCTTTGTACTGCCTTTCAACTGGCAGGAGATGAAAAACGATAAGGAAAGGAAAATGCCCAAACACGGTAAAAAATATACGGAAGCTGCCAAAGCCGTTCCGGAGGAAAAATCGAGCGTTGAGGACGCAGTTGCCAAGTCGCTCGCAAGTTCCTATGTGCAGTTTGACGAGAATGTCGATGTCGCTTTAAAGCTCGGCGTTGATCCGAAGTATTCCGATCAGATGGTCAGAGGCGCAATCACCCTCCCCCATGGCCTGGGCAAGACGGTGCGTGTCGCAGTTTTCTGCAAGGGTGAAAAACAAAACGAGGCGCGCGAGGCCGGAGCTGATGTCTACGGGGCAGAGGATCTGGTTGCCAAGGTCAAGGAAGGCTTTCTGGAATTTGACGCGGCCCTCGCAACCCCTGACTGCATGGCCCTTGTCGGCCAGGTGGGCAGAATTCTTGGACCCCGCGGGCTTATGCCCAATGCAAAAACTGGCACCGTGACCCAGGAAATCGCAAAAACTGTCAAAGAGCTTAAGGCCGGTCGCGTTGAGTATAAGGTCGACAAAGCTGGCATACTCCACGCCCCCTTAGGCAAGGTCTCCTTTGGAAACGAGAAGATTCTCGGCAATCTCCGCGCTCTCCTTAAAGCTGTCAATCAGTCAAAACCTTCAGGAGCCAAGGGCACCTATATGGTCACCATGTCTATATCGACGACTATGGGCCCAGGCTTTAAGGTTGACATGAACCAGCTTAAGAAATTTATCGACGCATAAGTGGCTAAGGCCCTGAAATTCCAGTCGAAGACGACAGGCGCTCACGCTTAATTTCCTGTCCAGACACTGATCTTTGGCTAGGCGTTTCTCCGACGAACTTTGAACATGTGGAGTCTCACATGGACAAATCTGGTAAAGCAGCCATTATTGAAGGCTTTAAAGCGAAAAGCACAAAGTCTTCCTTTGCCTGCGTAACCAATTTCAAAGGGATGACGGTAGAAGAGCTTACGAAACTGAGAGTTACCGTTCATTCTGCGGGTGGTGAATACCACGTCATCAAAAACACTCTCGGCCGAATAGCTGTCACTGATACCAACCACGATGTCCTTAAGGATGCATTCCACGAGAACACGGGTGTCGCCCTCGGTTTTGATGATCCAGTCGCTGTGGCGAAATCGATTGTTGATTTTGCAAAGGGCAGTCAACTGTTTGAAGTCAAGTGCGCGAGCCTGGACGGTAAGCTCATGGACCAAGCCGGCATTGAGGCCCTGTCCCGTCTTCCCGGCCGTGAGCAATTGCTTGCGCAGTTACTTGGAACCTTCAATGCTGTTCCGACAAATTTTGTCTCTCTCTTTGCCAACATCATCCGCCAGCTGCTCTATGCTTTGAACGCGATCAAAGAGAAGAAAGAGCAGGTCGAGGCGTAAGTCACATTTGAACGTAACTTCAGCAAGAGCTGAATATCAGGAGTCTCCAATGGCTGTCACAAAAGAAGAAGTTGTTGAATTTATTTCCAATATGACCGTGCTTGAGCTCTCCGAGTTCATCAAAGAGCTTGAGGAGAAATTCGGTGTCTCTGCCGCTGCCCCCGCGGCTGCCATGATGGTCGCAGCCCCCGCAGGCGGAGCTGACGCGCCCCAGGCAGAAGAAAAGACAGAATTCAACGTTGTCTTAAAGGAAGTTGGCCCGAACAAGATCAATGTGATCAAGGTTGTGCGCGCACTGACAAGCCTGGGCCTTAAGGAAGCAAAAGACAAGGTTGACGGCTGCCCCTCCACCATTAAGGAAGGCGTGTCCAAGGAAGAGGCCGAAGAAGCTCAGAAGCAGCTCACAGAAGCTGGCGCAGTTGTGGAACTGAAGTAAGCTTTTTGCCCTGTCAAGAGAGAGCGTTGCAGATGTCTGCAACGCTTTTTTTTTGCCGCCCTAGGGCAGGGAAAAGCCTTGCCTATTTGCAGCGTTCAGTGTATATTGAAAATTTAAGCGTTTCTCTTCAAGCAGGCTCTGACGACAACTTCCTGCAACTGTCAGCAGAACTTTTTTTATTTTTTGAGGTACTCATGCGGCAGCTTACCAAGCAGTTCGGCAAAATCAAAGTATCTGTTCCTATCCCGCATCTTTTGACACTGCAAATAGATTCTTACAGGAAATTTCTACAGGAAGGAGTCCCGCCTGAGGAGCGCGACCAATTTACAGGACTTGAAGGTGTTTTTCGCACAGTCTTCCCAATCGATGACTTTAACGGAACAAGCAGTCTTGAATTTGTGCGCTACGAGATTCAGGAGCCCAAGTACGATATTCCAGAGTGCATCACAAAGGGCCTGACCTTCGAGGCGCCGCTGCGCATCTTTGTGCGCTTAGTCCTCTACGATGTCGATGAGGCAACGGGCACAAAGACCACGCGTGAAATGAGGGAGCAGGAGATCTTTTTCGGCACAATCCCGCTTATGAC